>CALYZR010000051.1 GCA_945610215.1 uncultured Clostridium sp.
GGATTTTAATGACTTAGCAGAACTTATATTTCCAGATGCAAAAGATATTTCATATTATGAAGAAAAGTATCCAGAAAGAAATCTAAAAGAGGGAGCAATGGTAACTAGATTTGCACCAAGCCCAACAGGATTTATACATATAGGAGGACTTTTTGGAAGTATTATAGATAAAAAATTAGCAAAGCAATCAGAGGGTGTGTTTATTTTAAGAATAGAAGATACAGACCAAAAAAGAGAAATAGAAAATGGTGTAGAACAAATAGTAAAAGGACTAAAAGATTTTGGAATTATACCAGATGAAGGAGTAATATCCGAGACAGAAGAAATAGGAAACTATGGACCATATAAACAAAGTGAAAGAAAAGAAATATATGAAGCATATGCTAAAAGTTTAATAAAAAAAGGACTAGCATATCCATGCTTTTGTACACCAGAAGAACTAGAGGAAATTAGGGCAAAACAGGAATCAGCAAAAATAAGACCTGGATATTATGGAATATGGGCAAAATATAGAACACTTCCTGTTGAAGAAGCAGCAGAAAAGATAAAGAATGGTGAAAATTACATTATAAGATTTAAATCAATGGGAAGAGAAGATAGAAGGATAAAACATAAAGATAGTATAAAAGGAAATATTGAATTTCCAGAAAATGATCAAGATATTGTAATTATAAAAGCAGATGGACTTCCAACATATCATTTTGCACATGCTGTAGACGATCATCTAATGAGAGTAACACAAGTAATAAGGGGAGATGAATGGGTATCTTCTTTACCATTACATTTAGAATTATTTAGAGCACTAGGATTTAAACCACCAAAGTATGCTCATACAGCCACAATAATGAAAGATGAAAATGGAAGCAAGAGAAAAATTAGTAAAAGAAAAGATCCAGAGGCAGCAGTAAGTTATTATCACGAAGAAGGAATACCATCAGATGCAGTTGTAGAGTATTTATTAAATATCGCTAACTCTACTTTTGAACCATGGAGAAGAGCAAATCCAGATAAACCAATAGAAGAATTTGATTTGCAATTAAATAAAATGAGCGTAAGTGGTGCAGTTTTTGATATGGTAAAACTTTTAGATGTTTCGAAAAATGTAATATCAAAATATACAGCAGAAAAGATATATGAAGAAACATTAAAATGGGCAGAAAAATATAATCAAGAATTTGCAAAACTATTAGCAGAAAATAAAGATTATTCTATAAAGGTTTTAAATATAGAAAGAGGAAAAGCAAAACCAAGAAAAGATATAGCAAAATGGTCAGATATAGAAAATACTATAGAATATATGTATGATGGTATTTTTGAAAAAATGAATGACTATGAATTCCAAAAAATAGATGATAAAGAAGAGATAAAAGACATATTAAGTTCATACATAGAAAAATATTTTGATATATCAGACGATAAAGAAACATGGTTTAACAAAATTAAAGATTTAGGCGAAGAATTGGGCTATGCAAGAGAAGTAAAAGAGTATAAGTCAAATCCAGAAAATTATAAAGGACATGTAGGGGATATTAGTACAGTAATAAGAGTAGTTTTAACAACAAGGCATAATACACCAGACTTATATGAAATAATGCAAGTACTTGGAAAAGACAAAGTGGAAAAAAGAATTAGAGATTTTATAAAATAAATTGGAGAATTTATGGAATACAAAATAGGCGATATTGTAGAATTAAAAAAACAACATCCATGTGGTAGCAAAACGTGGGAAATAACAAGAATTGGAGTAGATTTCAAATTGAAATGTACACGGATGTTCACATGTTATAACGGTTGAAAGACCTAAGGCATTAAAAATGATAAAAAAGAAATGTACGGAGGATTAAATGTCTAAAAAAAGTATTGGTTCGAAAATTTCAAATATAATTTTTATAATTGTTGTAATTGTTATTATATATAAACTTTTGGGACTGTATAAAACATATTATTTTAATGGATTTATAAAAGCAGAGCAAACAGTGGGAATAACAAAATTTACTAGAGATAACAAAGTAAAATATTCAGATGAGTATAGTTATAAATTAGAGTCAAATGAATTTAATGATGCAGTATTTTATAAAAAAATTAATGTAAAAAAGAATACACCATATAAGTTATCGTGTATGGTAAAAACAGAAAATATAGAAAATATGAGTGGAAAAAATAATGGAGGAGCTCATATTTCAATAATAGATTCAGTTGAAGCATCGAAAAGTATTGAAGGAACAAATGATTGGCAAAAATTAGAGTTTATATTTGATTCTAAAAATAGAGAAGAAATAGAAATAGGATTTAGACTAGGTGGAAATGACACAAATAGTAAGGGAATAGCATGGTTTTCAGATTTTAAACTGGAAGAAGGAATAGAGACTACTTCAAACAACTGGAATGTAGCATGCTTTATAATGAAGAATATAGATACAACTTTAGAAGATAGTAAATCTTTAAAACTAAATATGGAATTAAGGGATATTGAAAATGTAAAAACTAATATGCAAAGATTTGTGTCATCTTGCAAAAGCCTATCAGATGGAAAAATGACTGCACAATATGATATTTATGAAATAACAGAACCAGTAAAAACATTAACATATTCAGAAGAATATGGTTACTATGTTGACCCTGCAGACGTAGAGAGCATAATAACTCCATATTTAGAAAAAGAAGAATATGACTATATATTTGTAGCAGTTAAATTAGGAGATTTGGATAAAAATATAGAAATACCAATATATGACTGGATTGGACTTCGGAGGTATGGATTTACATGGTATAGGATATTCAAATATAAGATTACCGAATGATCAAAAAAGTTATATATATACGTACGATTCTAGAATTAATACGTTTCCAGAAGAAGTGTTTGTGCATGAATTTTTACACTCATTAGAAAGAATACTTATGGAATATGGATATGATATACCACAATTACATGATAATGAAAAATATGGATATAAAGAACAAAGATTAGTAGGCCTAAAGCAATGGTATAATGATTACATGACATGCAATATAACTACTTCAAATGGTAGTAAAACAGGATTAGATCCAATAGTATATAATTTAAAACCATCACATGAAAGCAACTTTAAATATGCTGTTGAACTGGATTTCTCAAAAGAGCCACAAAATATAATAGAAGAAATAAAAGGTTTATTAGAAAATATATTTAATATGTTTGGAAAGAAACAAACAATAGAACAAAATTAATTGTAAATATTATAGGGGGGTGCATGGTCGCGCCCATTAATAGCAAATATGATTTATGAAAGAAAGGACAAGAATGCAAGTATCAGATTTTAATTATGAATTGCCAGAAGAATTGATTGCACAAACTCCTATAAAAAAGAGAGACGAATCAAGACTTATGGTATTAGATAGAAATAAAAGAACAATTGAACATAAAATATTTAAAGACATTATAGAATATTTAAAACCAGGAGATGTATTGGTTAGAAATAATACAAAAGTAATACCTGCTAGAATTTATGGAAAAAAGGAAACAGGAGCTAATGTTGAATTCTTATTATTAAATAATATAGAAGGAAATGTTTGGGAAACTATAGTAAGACCAGGTAATAAACTTCATGTAGGAACAAAAGTTATGTTTGGAGATGGAATTTTAAAAGCAGAAATATTAGATATTATGCCAGGTGGAACTAGAAAAGTAAAATTTGAATATGATGGTATTTTTAATGAAATACTAGATAAAATTGGATTAATGCCATTACCACCATATATACATGAAGAATTAAAAGAAAGAGATAGATATCAAACAGTATATGCAAAATATAATGGTTCAGCAGCAGCACCAACAGCAGGACTTCATTTTACAGAAGAGCTTTTACAAAAACTGGAGAAAAAAGGAGTTATTATTGCAAATGTAACTCTTCATGTTGGAATAGGAACATTTAGGCCAGTAAAAGAAGAAACAGTAGAAGCACACAAAATGCATTCAGAACATTTTTATATAAAGCAAGAAGATGTAGAAAAAATAAATAAAGCAAAAGAGGAAGGAAGAAGAGTAATTGCAGTTGGTACGACTTCATGTAGAGTTTTAGAGTCTGTTGCAGATGAAAAAACTGGCAAAGTAAAGCAAATAGAGGATGATACGCAAATATTTATTTACCCAGGATACAAATTTAAATGCATAGATGGATTAATTACTAATTTCCATTTACCACAATCAACACTGCTTATGCTAGTATCAGCATTTGCAGACAAAGAATTTATTTTAAAAGCATATAGAGAAGCTGTAGAGAAAAAATACAGATTCTTTAGCTTTCGGTGACGCAATGCTGATACTTTGAATACAATAAAAAGTGTAGAAAGAGAGAAATAAAAATGTCAGAAGCAATAACATATGAATTATTACATGAAGATAAAAATTCAGGTGCAAGGAGAGGAATAGTGCATACTCCACATGGAGATATACAAACTCCAGTATTTATGCCAGTTGGAACACAAGCAACTGTAAAATCTATGACACCAGAAGAATTAAAAGAAGAAGTAAAAGCGCAAATAATATTATCTAATACATACCATTTATATTTAAGACCAGGACACGAAATTGTAAAAGAAGCGGGACGGACTTCATAATTTCATGAATTGGGATAGACCTATACTAACAGACTGTGGAGGTTTTCAAGTATTTAGTTTAAGTGATTTACGAACAATATCAGAAGAAGGTGTAGAGTTTAAATCTCACTTAGATGGAACTAAACATTTCTTTTCACCAGAAAAAGTAATGGAAATAGAAGAAGCATTAGGTGCAGATATAATAATGTCTTTTGACGAATGTTGTCCATATTCATCTACATATGAATATACAAAGGATTCTATGGAGAGAACAACAAGATGGGCTATTCGTTGTAAGGAAGCACATAAAAATACAGATAAGCAAGGGCTATTTGGAATAATTCAGGGTGGATTTTATGAAGATTTAAGAAAAAAATCTGCAGAAGATTTAATAGTTTTAGATTTTCCAGGATATGCAATAGGAGGGATAAGTGTAGGAGAACCAAAAGAAGAGTTTTTAAAGATTTTAAAATATACAACACCACTTATGCCAAAAGATAAACCAAGGTATTTAATGGGAGTAGGAACTCCAGATTACTTAATAGAAGCTGCACTAGCCGGAATTGATATGTGCGATTGTGTACTTCCAACAAGAATTGCAAGAAATGGAACTGCTATGACATGGAGTGGAAAAGTAGTAGTAAGAAATGCAACATATGAAAGAGATTGGGGACCAGTAGATAAAGAATGCGACTGTTATACTTGTAAAAATTATAGTAGGGCATATATAAGACATTTAATAAAAGCAAATGAAATTTTAGGAGTTAGATTATTATCAATTCATAATCTTAGATTCTTGACTAAACTTATGGAAAGAGTTAGAATAGAAATAGAGAATGATAATTTATTAAAATTTAAAAATGAGTTTTATAAAAAATATGGTTATACAAAAGACTAGGAGGAATTTAAATGGATTTATTGTCACAAGAATATAATAACCCAAAACCTAAATCAAAAGGAAAAAAAGTAGTATTAACATTATTAATAATATCAATAATATTACTTGTTATATTAATTGCATTAATATATTTGC
>CALYZR010000052.1 GCA_945610215.1 uncultured Clostridium sp.
AAAGTATTAATTTTATATATTTTAAATAAAATAGGAAAACCTATTTCTAATGATGCTCTATTAAATTTAGTTCTTTCTGTAACTGATATGAATTACTTTTATTTTCAACAATTTTTATTAGATTTATTAGAAAATAAATATATTATAACTTTTCAACAGGATGGTAAAGATTTATATGAACTCACAGATGCAGGAAAACAAGCTCTAGAGTTAGTTTCGGATATAATTCCTGGAATTGCTAAATTTAGGGTCGATAATAGTTTTAAAGAAACATTAGGAGAATTCCAAAATGAAGTTTCTGTTACTAGTGATTTCATCCCTCACAATGAAAATGAATATAGTGTAAAATGTAAAATAGTAGAGAATAATCAAACTCTTTTTGAAGTTCAGGTTTATGCTGGGACAAGGGATCAAGCAAAAAAAATAGCTGATAATTGGAATAATAATGCAGAAGAAATTTATCCTCAAATTTTAGAAATTTTAGCAAAAAATTAGTTGTACCAAAAAAGTTCTAAAAGTTTCAAATCAAATCTTTTAGAACTTTTTTATATAATAGGAAATTTCTCCGAAATTCCTATTATATAAAATGCTATAATCGCTATTGCCTTTGAGATTTGCTCATTTTATTCGCAAACTCAAATCGGCGAGAACAAAGGGCGACTACGTCGCTTTGTTCTTTAATATTTTACTTTTCTAATTTTTGTCTTACATATTCGTATAGCATTACTCCTGTTGCTACTGCTGCATTTAAGCTCTCTGTTTTTCCTAACATGGGGATTTTCACTTTTTTATCTGCTGTTTCCATTACTTCTTTTGAGATTCCATTTGCTTCATTACCTATTATTATTGCTGATTTTTTATAGTCAATATCATATATACTATCATTTGTTTGAAGTGATGTTGCTATTACTTTAAATTTATGTTTTTTCATTTCTTTTATTGTTGCAACTAAATCATCACTTTGTATTATATTTATTCTAAATATGGCCCCCATTGTTGAGCGTACTACTTTAGGATTAAATATATCTCCTGTTTTTTTAGATACTACAACTTGTGATAAACCGTACACTATCTATTGTTCTTAGTATTGTTCCCAAATTTCCAGGATCTTGTATCCCATCTAAAATTACTATTGCATCTTCGTTATATTTTATTTCTTGTTCTTTGCAATTTTTATCTACAACAGCTAATAATCCTTGTGGATTTTGTACATCTGTTATATTGTTAAAAACTTTTTCGTCTACATATATACAATTATATTTTGCAATTTCGTACAATGTTTTTGAATCTATTTCTCCTGATTGTACACAATTTTCACATACTACAATTGTATCTATATTTGCTTTTTCTTCTATTGCTTCTCTAATTAGCTTTATGCCTTCTATAATATATTTTTTGTCTATATCTCTGTACTTTTTTTCTTTTAGCTTTCTTATTTTTTTTATTGTTTCATTATCCTTGCTTGTAATTACCATATTCTTTCCTTTCTTATATTTGCAAAAATTCCAATATTTCATTTAATTCGTTTTCTGCATTTCCTAATTTATATGTAATATATGGTTCTTTACCTGGCGAGAATTTTATTCTGTCACCATATTTTTTTATAAGTTCATTTATGGGCATATCAAAACTTTCATTATTAATAAATGTAAATATAATATTATTATTTCTTTGTGTTATTTTTATTATTCCTTTTTGATTGCATATTTCTTTTATTTTTGCAATTTCTAATAGATTTTCCACTTCACGTGGTATTTTTCCATACCTATCTATTATATCGTTTTTTGTGTTTTCTATATCTTCTTTACTTCTACATAATGCTATGTTTTGATATACTTCTATTTTTTGACTGCTATTTTCTATATAACTATCTGGTATATAACTAGATACATTTATATCTATTGTGATTTCTTGTTCTTCTTCTATTTGGATTCCTTTCATTTCTTTTACAACTTCATCTAATAACTTGCAATATGTATCATAACCAACTTGTTCCATATGTCCATGTTGCATATCCCCAACTAGGCTTCCTGCACCCCTTATTTCTAGGTCCCTCATTGCTATTTTAAACCCTGAACCAAATTCAGTAAATTCTTTTATTGCTTTTAGTCTTTTTTCCGCTACCTCTGTCATTAGTTTATCTTTTTTATATGTTATATATGCATATGCCTGTTTGCTTGATCTTCCTACTCTTCCTCTTATTTGATAAAGCTGTGCTAGTCCTAGCCTATCTGCATTCTCTACTATCATTGTGTTGGCATTTGGTATATCAATTCCTGACTCTAATATTGTAGTACAAACAAGTACATTTATTTTTTCATCTATAAAATCTATCATTATATCTTCTAGTTCTTTTCCACTCATTTTCCCATGAGCAAATCCAACTTTTGCTTCAGGAACTAGTTCTTTTATTTTATTTGCTTTTCTCTCTATGCTCTCTACTTTGTTGTATAAATAAAATACCTGTCCACCTCTTTCTAATTCTCTTGTTATTGATTCTTTTATTACCTCATCATCATATTCTAACACATATGTCTGAACTGGTCTTCTATTTTGTGGTGGCTGGTAAAGACACGACATATCGCGAATTCCTACAATTGACATATGAAGCGTTCTTGGAATTGGTGTTGCTGTCATTGTTAAAACATCTACATTTGTTTTTAATTGTTTTATTTTCTCTTTATCTTTTACACCAAATCTATGCTCTTCATCTATTATTAAAAAACCTAAATTTTTAAACTCTACATCTTTACTAAGAAGTCTGTGTGTACCAATTATTATATCAATTTCTCCTAGTTTTAGTTTTTTAATAATTTCTTCTTGTTCTTTTTTTGTTCTAAATCTATTTAATAATTCTATTCTTATAGGATAGTCCTTCATTCTCTCCTTAAATGCTTCATATTGCTGATTTGCAAGTATTGTAGTTGGCACTAAATATGCTACTTGTTTTTGATCCATACAAGCCTTAAAAGCCCCACGTATTGCTACTTCTGTTTTACCATATCCAACATCTCCACAAAGAAGCCTATCCATAGGTTTAGGCTTTTCCATATCTGCTTTTAACTCTTGTATTGCTCTTAATTGATCCTCAGTTTCTTCATACTCGAAGCTATTATCAAATTGTTTTTGCCATTCTGTATCTTTCGAAAATGCATATCCTTTTATTTTTTCTCTTTTTGCATATAATTCTATTAAATCACGTGCTACTTCTCTTAAATTTGATTTTACTTTTTGTTTAGTATTTTCCCATTCTTTGCTACCTAATCTATTTATTTTAGGTGCTCTTGAATCTGTTCCAATATATTTTCTTATATTATCTAAGTTGTTTGTTGGAATATATAATATATCATCATCTTTGTATTTTATTTTTATATAATCTTTTGTAACTCCATCTGCTTTTATAGTATTTACACCTATAAACACTCCTATACCATTTGTTTTATGAACAACATAATCTCCTATTTTTAAATCAGAAAATATTAATGTTTCGCCTTGTTTAAAATCTTTGTTTAGCTTTTTCCTCTTTTGTGGCACTGCGAATAACTCTTTTACACATATTACTAAAAGATTAAAATCATAACATTCAAATCCTGTAGAAAGTACTCCTTCTTTAACTGTTATATTATTTAGATTTTCTACTTTTTCTAATAGTAAGTCTTTAACTTTTTTTATATTTTCTTTATTACCTGTAAGGATTACTATTGTTTTTTGGTCTCGTTGTGCTTGTTGTATTTCCTTAAAACATAAATCCATTGAACTACGAAAAAAGTTAACCTCCCTATAGCTAAAACTATATCCGTTTCTTTTTGCATGCATACTTTGTTTATCTACAAATCCTATATCTTGTTTCTCCAAGTATATTGTTTGTATGTTTTTTATTGATCCCAAAAAATCAATATAATTATTTAAATTGGTTAGCGCTTGTGGTACTGTTCTCTTTTTTTCAATTAATGATTTTACCACATTTTGATTATCTTTTATTACATTTTCTGACCTTGCTTTTATTTTGCTTATTTCATCTAAAAATACTAAATATTTTTCTTTAATATAATCTATTATCGTTTCACTATTTTTATAGAAATAATTAAAGTATTTATCTACTTTGCTTAAATAATTTCCATTCTTAATTTCTTCTATATCTTCTGCTACTTTTTCTTCTTCAAAATCGTTTAATATATCGCTAATTATATCTTCTATATTTCTTTCTAATATAAATTCTGTCGCTGGATATATTTTTGCTATTTTTATTTTCTCTGTTGACCTTTGAGACATTACATTAAACTCTCTTATTGAATCTACTTCATCTCCCCAAAGCTCGATTCTTATTCCTGATTCTTTATTAATGCCAATGTCTATTATTCCGCCTCTTATACTGTATTCTCCTGCATTTTCTACTAAATCTCTTCTTTCATATCCTAAATAAAATAGTTTTTTCTTTAACTCTTCTAAATCTATTGTTGAATTTTCTTTTATTTCTATTATGTTTTTATATAGTTCATTTTTTGTTACTATTTTTTGAGATGCTGCTTCTATTGTTGTTACTATAATTTTTGCTTTTTTGCTATATATATTATTTAAACATTTAATTCTTTCATTTGAAATATCTTTACTTTCTGCTAAATAATCATATGATAATATTTCTCTTCTTGGAAAATATTCTATTTTATTTGTAAAATACTGCAAATCTTTTATAATTTTTTTAGCCTGTAATTCGTTATACGTTACTATACAAATTGGTTTTTCAGTATAAAAAAATGTTGAATATGCAAAATGAACCTTTGCACTATCAGTAAGCCCAGATAGCATTATTGGGCTTATACCTTGTTTTACATCATTTATGTAACTATTAAATTTTTTAAAATTTGGCAATATTTTTATTGACTCGTCCATTAAAATCCTCTTCTTATATTATATTAAAATTATTTTTGTATATTAAATGCACACAGTACATTGTATTATAGCACGATTTTAGTTTGATTACAACGGGTTAAGATTAGCAAAAATAAACGCCTTGAAAATATTTTTTCAAAGCGCCATATATCTAAAATTTCTATCTTTCAAAATCTTTTGAATTTTCTAGAACTTCTTCTCCCATATTATTATTTGCTCCATATTCGTTTGGTATATTTCTTTCTTCTCTTTTTTCGGCTAACTCATCTATTGTTTTTTTATTTGCTGTTAATGTACTATTGCCATATGTAAATACAATTTGATGAATAACTTCTGATTGTTTATCTAGCTTTTTTAATTCTTGACTTAATAATAATGAATCTCCTAAATCTTGGCTTCTGTTTTCATCTCTTAGCATATCAAAATTTGATTCTTTTGAAGCAGAAAGTATTTCTTTAGCTTTTTGTTTAAATTCTTCAAATGTTGGCATTCTTCCTAAAGGACTTGCTTCTATTTTAACCATTCCTGGTGCTACTTTTTTTATTTCCCATTTTATTTCTTTATTATTCATTTTATTCTCCTTTTTCTAAATGAATTATTTTCTTTTGATATCTCCCCATGATATATTATATTGTAACATATGTTTACATAAAAGTCAATTGTTTATGCAAAATTTTCCATTTATG
>CALYZR010000053.1 GCA_945610215.1 uncultured Clostridium sp.
ACTATCTGCTAAAAATTCTCTTCTTCTTGATACTGCCATTTGCATTAATTTTCCAAGAATAGGTGATAGTATTAAAAAAAGTAAACCAACTAGCATTAAAATAGCGCTTCCTCCATTATCATCATCTTTATTTCTACCACTTCTATAAAAAAATCCTCTTGTAAAAATATCGGAAAGCATAACTATAAATCCGACCATAACAGTTACAACTGCGGAAAGTAAAATATCATAGTTTTTAATATGTGCCATTTCGTGTGCAATAACACCCTCTAATTCATAATATTCTAATTTTTCTAAAAGACCAGTAGTAACACATATAATTGCATGTTCAGGATTCCTTCCTGTTGCAAAAGCATTTGGTTGAGGATCTTCAACAACATAAAGTCTAGGTTTATAAGAAAGCCCAGATGAAATCATTAGTCCTTCTAATATATTTATTATTTTCTTGTCTTCTTCTTCAGTTGCAGGTCTTGCTTTGGTTACTGAAAGAATAATCTTATCACTGTTATAATAAGATGCCCAACTTGCAAGTATTGAAAATAATAAAGAGATTGTAATAGCCATTGGGCCACTAATATCGAATGCCATACATATATAATATAAAATTAAAGTAATTATTAAAACAAAACCAAAAACAATAAAAATTGATTTTCTTTTATTTTTTCTTATATCTTCAAACATATTCATCACCTAAATGTATTATAACATATAAATTTCAATTTATATGAATAATATTGTAAAATCTCTAAAAAAATGATAAAATTCCATATGTAATTAATTATAATAATATTGAATAGATATTATAAAAAGGAGAACTATGGCAAACGTATATAATGATTTATTAACTAAGATAAATAAAGAACAAATATATTTGAATGAGCCAATGAAAAAACATACAACATTTAAAATAGGAGGACCAGCAGATATATTTGTAAAAGTAAAAACTATTCAAGAATTGGACCATGTAATATGTGTAGCCAAAAAAGAAAATATTTCACTAACAGTAATAGGAAATGGTAGCAATGTATTAGTTAAAGACCGGGGGAATAAGAGGAATAGTTATAAAACCAGATTTTAGACAAATAGAATTTATAGATGAAGAAACAATAAAAGTTGGCTCAGGAGTACTTTTATCTAAAATTGCAAATATAGCATATGAGCATGAACTAACAGGATTAGAATTTGTATCAGGAATTCCAGGGACAATGGGTGGAGCTGTTAGAATGAATGCTGGTGCATACGGAAAAGAAATCAAGAGTATTATATATTCAACAACTTATGTAGATAAAGATGCTAAACTAAAAATAGTAAATAATCTTGAACATGAATTTGATTACAGAACAAGTAGATTTGCAAAAAATAAAGATGAAATTATAATAGAAAGCATTATAAAACTTGAAAAAGGAAATAAAGCAGAAATAAAACAAAAAATGGATGACGATAAAAAGTCAAGAAAGCTTAAACAACCTTTACAATATCCAAACGCAGGAAGTATTTTTAAAAGAGGAAATGATTACATTACATCAATGCTTATTGATAAATGTGGATTAAAAGGGTATAATGTAGGGGATGCATATATATCTGATTTACATGCAGGCTTTATTATAAACAAAGGAAAAGCAACAGCAAAAGAGGTGCTAGAATTAATAGCACACATAAAGAAGGAGATATATAAAAAATATAATAAAAAAATAGAATTAGAAATTGAAGTTTTAGGAGAAGATTAATTATGAAAAATTTTTTAAAATGGTTTAAGAATAGTACTAAAATAAAAAGATGGCTCTTTTTAATACTAGTTGGAATACTTTTAATATGTTTTGGTTTTTCTAAAATACTAGTAACAGACAAGCTAGAATTAAAGGATTTGATAGAAATAGTTGCTACATTTGTAACAGGATTTGTGTTTTTAGTAATTGGTTTTGTATTTATACAAAGAAGAACTTTAGAACTTGTAATAGAAAAAAATCAAATACAACTTAGTAAAGAAAATGGCAAATCAGGAATAACAGATTTAGTTTCAGAAAAAGGCATATATAAAAAAGGACCTAAAATTGTAGTTATAGGTGGAGGTGCAGGACTAAATAATGTATTAGCTGGTTTAAAAAATTATACAAGTAATTTAACAGCAATTATTTCTGTAACATCATATGGAGAAGAAAAAAGCAAATCACAAAAAGAATTAAACTTGAAACCATCAGATAATCTAAAAGAAGGCATAGTAGCACTTGCAAATAATAGCAAAGTCATGGAAGCTTTAATGAATTATAGTTTTAAAGAAGGAAAATTAAAAGACTTTTCTTTTGGAGATATATATTTATCTGCAATGCAGAACATATATGGGAATTTTGCAAATAGTATACAAAAAACAAACGAAATTTTATCTATAACAGGAAATGTTTTACCAATAACGCTAGATGAAATGAATATTTGTGCCGAATTACAAGATGGAACAATAATTACTCAAAAAAGTAGAATTGCTCAAACAGTATTAGACAAAGTGACAAAGATAAACAGAGTATATTTAAATCCTGCAAATTGTAAAACAGCACCAGGAGTATTAGAAGCTATAAAAGATGCTGATGCAATAATAATAGGTCCTGGAAGTATTTATACAGATGTAATTCCTAATTTATTAGTAAAAAATGTTGCAAAAACAATTAGAGAAAGCAAAGCACTAAAAATATATTTATCAAACATAATGACAGAACCAGGACAAACAGATGATTATTCAGTGTCTGAACATATAAATAGTATAATAGAACATTGTGGAAAAGGAATAGTAAATTTCTGTATATCTGATATTGGAGAAATTGTACCAGAATATATTAGGAAATATAATTTAATGGGATCTACTACAGTAGAAATAGATTCTGATAAGATTAAAGGTGAGAATGTGCAATTGATAAAAGGGGAACTTGCTACAATAGAAGGTACACATATAAGACATGATCCAGATAAAACAGCACAATTAATAATAGAACTAATTTGTACAGATTTAAGATTTAAAGATAGACATAAAGATGAACAATATATGTTACTAAACTCAAAATTAAAACAAGAAAAGAAAAGAATGAGGAAAAACAGCAACAAAAAAGGAAAGAAAATAAAAGAAAACAAAAAACATGTATTAGCAAGAAAGAAAAAAAGTAAATTTAGTGATAAATACGAAGAAAGAATACAATCTATAAAAGAAAGTGAAAAAACAAGACTAGAAAATATAAAAATTCAAGAAAAAGCACAAAAATTAATTGAAGAAGAAGAGGCAAAAGAAAAAGAAAGATTTTTAAGAGAAACGTATAAAAACAAGAAAAAATAATTGCAGACTTTAAATAACGAGAAATTTAGTATGCATTATCTAAGAAAAATATATTAATATATATTAAATTTATTGGAGGAACAAAAGAATGAAAATAGAAACAAAAGAAATGAAATTAAAAGATGGAATAGAAAAAGAATGGTTACTTACAAATGGAATAGGAGGATATTGTTCTTCTACAATATTTGGAATAAACACAAGAAAATATCATGGGTTATTAGTAGCACCTCTTACACCTCCAGCAAGAAGACATTTAATACTTTCAAAAGTAGACGAAAGTATTACAATGGAAGATAAAAAATATGATTTATATTCAAATATGTGCAGAGATTTTATTGCTTCAGGATATAAATATTTAGAAAGTTTTGAAAAAGATTATATTCCAATTTTTACATACAAAGTAAATGGTATAACTATAAAAAAACTTATATGTATGCAATATGGAAAAAATACAGTATGCATTCTATATAAAATAGACAATCCAGGAAAACAAGCAAAATTTACAATAACACCAATAATAAACTTTAGAGATTTCCATACAATGACAACAAATTGGAATTTTACATTAAAACAAAATATAAAGAATAAAAAAGTAAAAATAGAAATAAATGATAAATCAGAAACACCAATATATATGTGCGTATCTGATGGAAAATATATAGAACATTACAATGATGTTTTTAGGAACATGTACTATATAGAAGAGGAAAAAAGAGGTTTTTTCCCAGAAGAAAATTTATCAGTTCCGGGAAGCTTTGAAATAGAAATACCACAAGAATCACATAAAGAAATTTCTTTTGTATGTTCATTAGAAGAAAATATAGAAGAAATTAATGTTAAAAAAGTAATAAATAAAGAGATAATAAGAATAAATGAATTGATGTATGATTCACAATTAATAGAAGAAAAACAAGACATAGAAAAACTATCTAAAGAAGAATTAGAACAAAGAGAAATTCTAAAAGATTTTACAATAGCAATAGACAATTTTATAGTATACAGACCAAATTTTGGGCTTCATACAATAATTGCAGGATATCCATGGTTTTTAGATTGGGGAAGAGACAGTTTAATTGCATATGAAGGCTTATTATTGGTTACAAAAAGATACGAAATAGCAAGAGAAATACTTTTAACAAGTATTAGAGATATAAAATTTGGACTAGTTCCAAATGGATATTCAGGATATGATAATAGACCTTTATATAACAGTTCAGATAGTTCATTATTATTATTTGAAGCGGTTTATAAATATATAAAATATACAGGCGATTATAAATTTATAGAAAAAAATATATATGATAAATTAGTACTTATAGTAAAAAACTATTGCAAAGGAATAGATTTAGATGATAATAATATTTTCTTGGATATAGACGGACTTTTATCAACTGGAACAGAAAACACACAAAACACATGGATGGATGCAAAATATGGTAATCATTGTTTTACACCAAGAAATGGTAAAACAGTAGAGCTAAATAGTTTATGGTATAATGCTCTAAAAATATTAGAAGAATTAAGTAATAAATTTGGAAAAAGAAAAGAAGCAAAAGAATATGCAAAAAAGGCAGAACAATGCAAGGAAGCATTTATAGAGCAGTTTTACAATAAAAAGAAAAAATGTTTATATGATGTAATTGGTGATACAAAAATAAGACCAAACCAATTATTTGCAACAGCACTTAGTCATCCGGTATTAGAGCCAAATTCAGAAATTGCAAAAGAAATGTTTGAAACAGTTACAAAAAAACTTCTTAATAAATATGGACTAAAAACATTAGCAAAAGGTGAAAAGGGATATGTTGATATTTATGAAGGCGATGCTTTTAGAAGAGATTCAAGTTATCACCAAGGAATAACATGGCCATGGCTTTTAGGATTATATTATGATACTTTAAAAAATATGGTAAAAGCAGAAAAAGATAAAACAAATAAAAAAGAATTACAAGCTAGATTAGATGAATTTATAGAAAATACAAAAAAGACATTTATAAAAGAATTTTATGAGAGAGGAGCAATAGGAAGTATTGCAGAAATATATGATTCAAAAGCTCCATACTTACCAAAAGGAACGATTGCACAAGGATGGAGCGTAGCAGAAATATTTAGAATAATAAACAGAATGTAAAAAGAGGTAAATAATGAGAATATTAGGAATTGACCCAGGATTTGCAATAACAGGATATAGTATAATAGATTATCAGGGAAATAA
>CALYZR010000054.1 GCA_945610215.1 uncultured Clostridium sp.
TTTAGAAATTTTATTTTCTATAATTTCGTTAATATCAAAATTTACTTTTAGTTCAAATCCTATTTTAGATTTTTCCGCTTCTAGTTTCATGTATTCTAATAAATTATCTATGCTAAAAATATTTGTTTTAGGAAGTTCGTTTTCTTTACTTATTGAAGCTACCTCTTCTTTATATTCTTTTGATAATTCATTTAATGAAGATAGTATATCGGCATATTCTTCTGCAAATTCTTCGTTTGCTTGTAATTTATAACCTAATTTTGTTACTGCTTTTTCCATTGCAGAAAGTCTATGATTATATTTATGATTTATTTCTAAAACATTTGCTAATTCCAATTCTAAGTTCTTTATAGTTTCATCTTTTTCTTTAATTTGCTCTTGTTGGATTTCTACTGTTCTTTCTTTCATTTTTTCTTTATAGTATTTTTTAATACTTTTCTTTATCCAATATATCATTAAAAATGCTCCTATTATAAATAAAATAAAAAATATAGTTCCAATTTTTACATTAGAATATACAAAATATATTGTATATGTTATTAAAATTATTATTGAAATTACTAAACCTATTATTTTTAATCTATTATTTGTTATTTCATTATTTATAAATGTAAATCCATATTTAAATCTCTTTATTCTGAAAAACAAATATATTAGCATAAATTGAATTATTCCGATTATAATGTATTCAATTATATTTTGCTTAGTCAAATTTAATTTATTTATTTTCATAAATATATAATTGACTATACTCGCAAAAATCATGGCTATTATACTCATTGCATTAGTTATTGCTGAAAGGAACATTCCTCTTTGAATTTTTGTACTTGAAAAAATGGAATATATTATGCTGAACATAATATAATATATTGGATACGCTAATATAATAGTAGTCTGACTTCTTATAAGAGTATATATTATTCCAGCAAATAAACATAACACTAACAGTAACAATTTGCTTTCAATTTTCTTATTTGTTATTTTGGTGACTGTATAATAATTAGAAATACTCATAAAAAATATTTTTGTAAGTGGTATATACCATGGTAATGACATATATTTTCCTTCTTATCTATTATTTTAATATAATTTATTATAATAGATACACCTTACATAAGCAATAATATTTTTTATTATTTATATTATATAAAATATTTGTCCTTATTCCAATTTATTGGATTGTTATTTATATATTGAATTATTTCTATATACTCTCTTTCGTTTCTAATTATATGTTCATAATAGTTCCTCTGCCAAATTTTATTATTAATTTCTTTATTTGTTAATCTTTTAAATGTAGAAATCAACGAAGGAATTATAGCATTTGTAGGGGTCGGCGTCCCCGACGACCCTTTTTCTTCTATTATTTCACAAATCATATGTATATGATTTGGCATTATTACATAATAACTAATGCATATATTTTCATATGTTTTATTTATAGATTTTATATATTTGTCTGCTACTTTTCCCTCATATAACAAATTACTTTGTGTTTCATTTGTTTTTTCTTTAAATATTATATTAGATAAAATGCATTTTCTATTTTTAGTACAAATTGTTATAAAGTACATTCCTAGTTGAGAATAATTATATTCTTTTATTCTTATTTCTTTTCTTTTTTGTATTTTATTATATTCCATACTATTATTTTATCATTTACTTTGAGTGTTTTTTGTCGAACCATTGTATCTTAATACTATTTTTTCGGGTCGTCGAGGACGCCGACCCCTACAAAAAAAATGCTACTAACCAATTAGTTTAGTAGCATTTTTTATTTAAAATTAAACTCCTAATATTTTTCTTAAATACTCTAAAAATTCTGCCCACATATTCAATACCCCCTTTCTCTTAACATATTTTTTTGTTTTTTTGTTTATTTTGGTTTTTATAGCTTTATGTTAACAAGAAAGGTTGCATACGCTTATTCACTTTGAATTTAATATGTAACCTTTCTTTATTGTACAATGAAAAATGTTGTGCCTAGGGGCACAGGTAAAAGTCGATTTCTTTGTACAATAAAAAAATACTACTAAAATTTGTAATTTTTAGTAGTATTCTGGTTTATAATATTTGATTATTTATGAGTTATATTGATTTCTTGATTTTCTCAACATAGTAATAAATTAGTTCTGTTGGTGTTGGAACTCCAGTGTTATAATTTACCGCTGCTGTATAATATTTTTGTAAATCCTCTATTGAGGACTTTCTCCATGCATGTTCAATTGCTGTTTGAATTGAACGTCCTATTGTACTATTTCCTTTCTTATATTTTTTTGCTAAATGTAAAAATACATTTTCTTTATCTTTATCGTTTTCTATTATATAAATAATAGCGTCATGTATATACTTCCTTCCTATTAAATGGGGGCTAATTCCTATTAAGTTTAATTCTCTATTTATTCTGTCTGAAAGTTTATTTCTAACTTCATTTACTGTTTCCGTATTTTTAATTTTATTTCTGCTTTCCACTCTATTTATTTTACAAAGTAATAATATATTTTCTATAATTAGTTCTGGCGAATAGTCATCTTTTAATTTATGAAATATTAAATCTGCTCCATTATTGTGTGCATATGTGTACACTGTTTTTGAAGATATATTTGTGGTTATAACTATTACTGGTTTTACATCTAAATTAAGTTCTTTAATTTGTTCTAAAACTTGAAGCCCAGAGCCTTCTCCATTATTTAATTCTATATCTAGTATAATTACATCTGGAACATAGACCTTTATATCTTTAATTGCTTCCTTTGAAGAATTAGCTATTTTTACTAGTTTAACGTCATCTCTTGCATCTACATAATCCTTAATAATTTTGCAGTCTTGTATATCGTCTTCGACTAAAAGTATATTTATTATTCCATTTTTGCTCATATTGATACACCTCTTTATACTCTAGGAAAAAATATATCACACACTGCTCATTTTTTCTACTTCTTGCTCAAATATAATTGTCATTTCGTGTTTTTATTACTCTAATAGTTATATTATGTGTTTTATATTTATCTAAATATTCACATATTTTTAACTATTTTGTGATGTTTTTTATTTACTTATTACATATTTTTGTGGTAAAATGCAACAAACAAGGAGGGTATAATATGAGATTTTTAGTTCAAAGAGTTACAGAAGCTAGTGTTACAGTTGATAATAATGTTACTGGAAAAATAGGAAAAGGTTATTTAGTTTTGATAGGAATTACTCATAATGATACTAAAGATAATGCTGATTATTTAATTAATAAATTATTAAATTTAAGAGTTTTTTGTGATGAAAATGATAAAATGAATTTAAATATTAATCAAGTTAAAGGTGAGCTTTTGCTTGTTTCTCAATTCACATTGTATGCAAATACTTCTCATGGGAATAGACCAGATTTTTTAGAAGCAGCTAAGCCAGCCTATGCTGAAGAATTATATGAATATATTATTCAAAAATGTAAAGATAAAGGAATAAAGGTTCAAACAGGATTATTTGGTGCAGATATGAAAGTACATCTACTAAATGATGGACCTGTTACTATTATGTTAGAAAAATAAATTTATATGCTATCTTAAAAATATATTTTTTATTTTGTTTATAATTTTTTTTATTATTGACTCTTTATATTCAATAATAGAACTGCTTTCTGTTATATTTTCTTTTTTCTTGAAGATTTCATTTGGATTAAATTGAACTTGTAAATGTTCTTGATATTTTTTTTCATTCTTTGCATATATTTCTTTTAATCTTTGCTTTTCTTCTTCATCTTCGCACCAGTATTGCAAGTTAAGTAGAGCAATAATAGCTAAAGTTTCTTCTTTTAATTTTTGATTTTTTATAGGTATTTGCGAATTTATTTTTTTTATATAATTTGCGTCTTTCTCTTCTCTAAAAAAATTTCTTAATTTTTTTGGTATTTTATTCTTTTGTTCATTACTTATCAATTCTAGAAATTCATCTATTTCTGAATATGCTTGTCTTACGTTTATTGATACTCCCATTTATTCAATCTCCATTCCTTTTGATTTTTCATCTTTTTCTTTTGTTAATTGCTTAATATTTCTTACTTGTTCATTTATCATGCTTGTTCTAGTTTGTTCCTCTGTTGCTTGTATTGCACTTGATAAAATACTGTTTTCGCTACTCTGTTCTACTGGATGCTTATCTAGTTGTTCTATCATTGATATTAAGTCTATATTTTTATTTTGTCTTTTTGAATTTATTATTTCTTGTGGAGTAGGTAATTTTCCTTTTTCCCTTAATTGTTCTAAAGCCTTATTATATTCATCCAATAACAATTTATATTTATCAATACCATTTTTATCAATTGCGTTACATAGGTTTTTCATATATACAGAAGATTCTGGTAAATATAATGCATCTCCTTTAATTTGACCATCTATATCCATTCTTGAAAACAGATATTCAAAAAAGGCTTTCTTATAAAAATCACTTGCTATAAGACTATTTTTAAATTCATCTTTAACATTTGCTAATTTATCTAATTCGTCATTTTGTCCTGTAATAACATTCCAATGTAGTACTTGAGCAATATTTTTTTCATTTGCAATAGAACAAATTGTATCTCTAACATTATCACTTGTATCAGATTTAACATAGCCATCATCTTCTCTTTTTAAAGATAAAGTTTCTGCTGTATATCTATTTTTCTTTATAAGTTCCTCATCTACAGCTTCTTTTAAATCCCCTTCAAAAACAGATACATTCAAGTCTAATTTAGTTAATTTATCTTTTTCTTCTTGCGATAATGTTTCATATCTTTCTTTACTTATTAAAATAGAAGCTTGATTAGATAATTTAACAGCTCCTTTTATTGCTGTATCAGTTGGAACTAGAGAAACAATTTCAGACTTTTCTATTTGTTCTTCTAATCCATCTATTATTGCACATGTTTTATCAGAAAAAGTATTGTTTATGTCATCTGGTACCAAGCCGTTTAGAGACCATAAAACCATAGAATTGTAATCAGTATTATATGGCATATATTGATTCAAAATTTCATTATTTTCTTTATCAATTTTACTAATTTCATCTGGTTTAGTCCAATCTATTTCTTTTAATATACCTTTTTTTTTCAATAAATCATTCATTGCAAAAGAGAATTCTGTTCCTTCTTCTTTCTTTAAATATGGAACTTCACTTATTGGGCGTACCACGCCATCAATAGGAATTATATTTGTAGCTCTTACTAAAGCTATATTCTTAATATTCATATATATATTTTCTCCTTAAAAAATATTCTCAATAATTGTTAATTAACTTTGGAGCTTCTAGGCTGAATCGAACTGCCGACCTACGGGTTACGAATCCGTTGCTCTACCAACTGAGCTATAGAAGCATATAATATATTTTAACATATATTTTTATAAAAACAATAGTAAAAAAATATTTGTTAATAATAATTTTAGAGGGTGTACTTTGCAAAAAGTACACCCTCTTTCTTTATTTATATTATATTTTAAAAATGTCTTCCACCTTTTGGCTTATCTTCTTTATTTTGATTATTTTCTGCTT
>CALYZR010000055.1 GCA_945610215.1 uncultured Clostridium sp.
AAAAGTAAATGCAGCAAGAACTACACAAATATTAACAGATAAATTTAATATAAAAAGTATAATTAACGTAGGAAGTGCTGGAGGATTAAATAATAACTTAGAAATAGGAGATATTATTATAGCAAAAGAACTTGTTCAACATGATTTTGATATTACTCCATTTGGACATGAAAAAGGCTATATAACAGATACAGGAAAATTTTTTAAATGTGATGAAAAATTGATAAATACATTTAAAAACATTAAAATAGAAGGAATAAAAATAATACCAGGGATTATAGCATCTGGAGATATTTTTTGTACAGATGAGTATATGAAGAAAAAAATACGAGAAAAATTTAATGCTGATTGTTGTGAAATGGAGGGAGCAGCAATTGCACAAGTATGCTATCTAAATAAAGTTCCATTTTTAGTTATAAGAGCTGTTTCGGATATACCAAATGGAAAAAATTATATTGATTTTGACAAGTTTATAAAATTAGCTTCAAAGAATTGTGCTCAAATAATTGAAAAAATATGTTGACAAAAAATGGAAATCAATGTAATATATAAATATATTTAATTCACTAATATCTATTTGAATTTCAATTCCTATGAAATTCAAATAGATAAATAAATTGCAACTAATGTTTTTACAAAATCTTAAAATTTCCAAAGAGGTAAAATATGTTATCAAAAGTAAAAAGTATGGCATTATTAGGTCTAGATGGATATCTTATTTCTGTGCAAGTTGACGTATCAGGAGGGATTCCAGGGTGGGATATTGTAGGACTTCCAGATACTAGTGTAAAAGAAGCAAAAGAAAGAGTTAAAACAGCAATAAAAAATTCTGGATACGAATTACAAAGTAGAAAAATAATTGTAAATTTGGCCCCTGCAGATACGAAAAAAGAAGGAGCTGTATTTGATTTGCCAATTGCAATAGGGATATTAATATGCACAGAAGTAATTAGTACGGTTTCAGAAAATATAGCATTTATTGGTGAATTATCACTAGATGGAAAAATAAATAAAGTAAATGGAATACTTCCAATGTGTATAGAAGCAAAAAAATTAGGAATAAAGCAAATAATACTTCCAAAAGAAAATGCAAAAGAAGCAGCTGTAGTGGAAGACATAGATATATATGGAGCAAATACATTAGGAGAGGTAGTAGATTTTTTAAATGGAAATTTAAAAATGGAAAAAACAAAAGTTGATATAGAAAGGCTGTTTGAAACGGGTAATAAGAGCTTGCTTGATTTTAATGAAGTAAAGGGACAAGAAAATATAAAAAGAGCATTAGAAATTGCAGCAGCAGGACGGCCATAATTGTTTATTAATTGGGAGTCCAGGATCACGGAAAAACTATGATGGCAAGAAGAATTCCATCTATTTTGCCAGATTTAACTTTCGACGAAGCATTAGAAACGACAAAAATACATAGTATCGCGGGAATATTAGATAAAAAAACTCCAATAATTACAAGAAGACCATTTAGAAGCCCACATCATACAATTTCAAGTACTTCACTAGTACGGGGGAGGTAAAATTCCAAAACCAGGAGAAATTAGTTTGGCACATAATGGTGTGCTGTTTCTAGATGAATTACCAGAATTTAATAAAAATACATTAGAAGTGCTAAGAGGACCATTAGAAGATGGAATAATAAGTATTAGTAGAGTGAATGCTTCACTTACATATCCATGTAATTTTATGTTTGTAGCATCAATGAATCCGTGTCCATGTGGATTTTATGGTTCAAAAGAAAAAGAATGCGCATGTTCACCACAAGCAATACAAAGATACATGGGTAAAATAAGTGGTCCACTTTTAGATAGAATAGATATACAAATAGAAGTTACAGCAGTAAAATATCAAAAATTAGATTTAGAAGAAAAAATAGAAAGCTCGGAAAATATAAAAGAAAGAGTAAATAAAGCAAGAAAAATTCAACAGTGTAGATATAAGGAAAATGGAATATATTCTAATGCTGAACTCACACCAAAATTAGTTAGCAAGTATTGTAAACTAGATGATGAATCAAAATTTGTATTGCAAAATGCATTCGAAAAACTAGGTTTGAGTGCTAGAGCATATGGAAGAATTTTAAAAGTGGCAAGAACTATTGCAGATTTAGCTGGGGAAGAAAATATAAATGTAAATCATATTGCAGAAGCAATACAATATAGAAGTTTAGATAAAAAGTATTGGAATAATTAGGAGAAAAATGAGAGAAATAAAGTTAATAAAAAATACAGATAAAGAATACCCAAAAAGACTTTTAGAAATAGAAAATGCTCCAAAAGAATTATATATAATAGGAAATGAAAAATTATTAAATAAAAAATCAATAGCAATTGTAGGAGCAAGAAATTGTACACCATATGGTGCAAAATGTGCAAAAGAATTTGCAGAACAAATCTCAAATAAAAATATATGTATAGTAAGCGGAATGGCTGTTGGAATAGATACATTTGCGCATTTTGGAGCGTTAAAAGGAATAGGAAATACCATTGCGGTTTTAGGGTGTGGGCTTAACAATATATATCCACAAGAAAATATAGAATTATTTAATAAAATAATAGAAAATGGAGGATTAATTATTTCAGAATATCCACCAGAAACAGAAGCAATTTTATCAAAATTTCCATATAGAAATAGAATTATAAGTGGATTATCAATAGGAGTTTTAATAGTAGAGGCAAGACGAAGAAGCGGAAGCCTAGTATCTGCAAGATATGCAAAACAGCAAAATAAAAAGCTATTTAGTATACCAGGAAATATAAATCTAAAAACAAGTGGTGGGACAAATGAATTAATAAAAGAAGGAGCTAAATTAGTAACTTGTGCAAATGATATATTAACTGAGTTTGGATTAATTGCGGAAAATGCAGAGGAAGAAATCGAAAAAAGTATAGAACTGGAGTTTTTGGAAATATATAATGCAATAACATATATGCCTATAAGTACTAATATAATTGCAAAAAAATGTAATTTAGATATAGCACAAGTAAACCAAAAATTATTATTGATGGAATTAAAAGGGTATATAAAAAGTATGCCAGGAGATGAATATGTGAGGTTGTAAAATGTATGTAAGTCATGAATTAGGAAAAATAGGAGAAAATGTTGTAGCAGATTATATAACAAAATTAGGGTATAAAGTATTAGAAAGAAATTTTGAATGTAAGCAAGGAGAAATAGATATAATTGCAAAAAACAATGATGAATTAGTTTTTATAGAGGTAAAAACTAGAACAGATATGTCTTATGGAGAAGCAAGCGAAGCTATTACAGAGATAAAAAAAAGGCACTTGCTAAATTCAATTAAATATTACATTTATAAAAGAAATTTAGAAAATGAATTTATAAGGATAGATGTTGCAGAAGTCTATATAAAAGATGGGCATGTAAAAATAAACTATATAAAAAAAGCAATTTATTAGATTTTCCTTTCCTTGACAAAGCTTATAAATAAATATATAATAAGCACGAATAATGTGAAGAAAGAGGTTTTTCTGATGAAAAAAATAAAAAAATTTTCTATCATTTTTATATTAGTAATAGCAATGCTTGCAGTTAATTCTGTAGCGACAACAGGAACTGTAAATGCACCAAATGGATTAATTTTAAGAGAAGAAGCATCAAAATCAGGAGGCATCATAACAACAGCTAGTGATAAAAGCCAGGTAGAGATTATAGAAAAATCAGGGGAATGGTACAAAGTAAGATATGGTAGCTATGAAGGTTATTTATTTGCAGAATATGTTACAGTAAAAGAAGAGGTACAAGAAGAACAAAAACAAGAAGCAGTATCAACTGAAGAGCCAAATGAAGAACTAGAAGAACAAGAAACTACAAAACCAGAAGAACCACAGACAGTAGAACAAAAACAAGTACAAATACAATCAAATGTAAAAGTATATATATTGCCATCAGTAACAGCAAGTGTAATAAATAATATAGAACCTGGTAAAACAATAACAATAAATAAAGAATTAAATGATTGGTTAAATATAACAATTGAAAATAAAAGTGGATGGGTAAGAAAATCTTTAGTAGAAAACGCAATTACAGCTCCAGAACAAGAAGAGACACCAAAAGTTGAAACAACAGTAGAAACTAAAAAAGGATATGTAGATGCAGATTCATCTGTAAATGTTAGGGAAGAAGCAAGTACAACATCTAATATAGTTACTACATTACTTGCAAATACAGAAGTAACAATAGTAGGGGAAGAAGGAGATTTCTATAAAATAGAATATAAAGACTACAAGGGGTATATAGCAAAAAGATTAATTACAGAAAAATCAGGGCAAGTTACAAGTAGAGGCGGAGAAACAAGAAAAGTAAACACAGAAGTTAGTTCCACAGAATATTCTTTGGAAGGAAATAAAATTGCAAATTATGCAAAAAAATATATAGGATATAATTATGTGTCAGGTGGAACTACTCCAAGTAACGGCTTTGATTGTTCAGGTTTTGTATACTATGTATATAATTCATGTGGATATTCATTAAGTAGATTATGTTCTATACAAGCAGAATCAGGAATAAAAATTGAAAGAGAAGACTTAAAAGAAGGAGATTTGATATTTTTTAATAATGGTTCAAATGGAAGCATTGGACATGTTGCAATATATGTAGGAAATGGAACAATTGTACATGCTGCAAATACAAGAAGAGGAGTAACAACAGACACGATAAATAGTGGATATTATAATACATATTATTATACAGCAAGAAGAGTTTTTTAAAAAAAGGGGAAAATACTTTGAGGTGATAGTATAGAAATACTAATAAGTACTATTCGGATATATTATAGGAATAATTTATGGGCTATGTTTTAGTAAAAGCATAGCTCTATTTTTTGTATTTATTCCATTTTTATTATATACATATAAAAGACATAAAAATAAAAACATATCTAGGTATTTACGAATTTTTATAACGAAGAGTTCAGTAATAATTTTTATAGTATCAGTATTAATTGGAAACACTCAGACCTTATATTTAGAAAGTAAATATGAAGAAATATAACAATAAAATAAAAACATTATTCAGCAAGGAGTAGTAATTATGAAAGGACCCATTGAAGGAGAATATAATTATAAATATATTGTAAAAACAAAAAAAGGAAAATATAAGAATAAAAAATTTGTAATTTATATTAATAAAAAAAATAAAGAATTGTTTAAATATGGGGACTTAATTAGTATAAAAGGTGAATACTCTGCTCCAGAAATCTCACGAAATTATAAAGGATTTGATTATAGTAAATATTTGAAGACACTAAAAATATATGGAACCATAAAAGTAGAAGAGGCAAATCTAATAAAGGAAAAGCAATTAAATCCAATTCTAATAAATGTAAATAATGTAAAAGAAAAAATAATAGATAATATAAATAAAAGTATGCCACAAAGAACAAGAAACCTTCTTTTGGGAATTTTAATAGGAGAAAGGGATAACATACAAGAAGATATAATAGAAAGCTTTAAAA
>CALYZR010000056.1 GCA_945610215.1 uncultured Clostridium sp.
TATTTAATACAACTCTTTCTATTCCATCTTTATCTGCATAAACATTTGGAACATTTGCAGTTACAAAGCATTCTACTTTTTGATGTTTTTTGTCCATTTCAATTTGTAAGTTTTCTTGTGCTTGTTTTACAAGTTCTCCTAAATCAAATTCTGTTTTTTCTGCATTTGTTTTTTTGTTATCATATTTAGAAAGTGTTAATAAGTCATTTACAAGTTTAGTCATTCTTACTGCTTCAGATGATATAACATTTAAGAATTTTGTTTGTAATTCTTTGTCATATTCACTTGTTGCAAGAGTCTCTGAATAGCCTAAAATTGAAGTAAGCGGAGTTTTTAACTCATGTGATACATCTGCTACGAACTCTTTTCTCATATTATCTAGCCTTACATGTTCTGTTATATCCTGAATTAAGACCATAACTCCTGCTGGCCTATTATTTTCATCTTTAAATGGAGCAAAAAACATATTTACATATGTATCATCTATGTTTACTTTTTGTTCTGTTGATGTCCAATTTTCCAAATATATTATTTTTTCCATATTTATATCTATCTTTAATTTTTTAAATATTTTATCAAATGTATTATCATCTGCAGTTATTTTTAAAAGTCTACTTGCTGCTGGATTTATATGTATTATGCTTCCATCTATATTAAATGCTATAATTCCATCTGTCATGTGAAGTAAAATAGTTTCTATTTGCATTTTTTGTCTTGTTACTTCATTTAAATTTTCTTTTAGACCTGCAGTCATTACATTAAATGCTTTTACTAATTCATCTATTTCTGTATTTGATTTTCCATTATCAACTTCCTTTAATTCTATTTGTTCTGTTTCATCTCCTGCTGCTATCTTTTCCACTTTTTTTATTAGTTTAGAAATTGGTGAAACTACATTTTTAGATGTGAATATAACAATTATTATAGATATAATTAAAAAACTGCCTGTTAATATTGATAAAATTATTTTTCCGTTTGCTATATTTTGTTCTAATATCTCCGGATTTTGTGATATATCTAGATTACTTAAATTTGCTATATACATATATCCGTGGAATTACTAACATTAATATTGCGAGTAAAATTATTATTAATATCATCTTTATTTGAATACTTTTAAACATTTTTTCACCTCAAAAAATAAATTGTAATTTGTGTGAGGGGGAATTCTAGGGACTGTCCTTTAAAATCACCAAACCTGGGGATTTTTGGGACTGTCCTGAATTCACCCGAATGAATACAAATTACAATTTATATATTAATTTGCTTTTATATAATATCCTACGCCTCTTTTGGTTATTAATATTTTTGGATTTGCAGTATCTTTTTCTATTTTTCCTCTAATTCTTCTTACTGTAACGTCTACTGTCCTTATATCTCCATAGTATTCATAACCCCAAACTTTTTCTAATAAGACTTCTCTTGTTATTACTTGTCCTGCTTGGCTTGCTAGGAATTTTAAAACTTCAAATTCTCTTAAAGTCAAATCAATAACTTCTCCATCTACTTTTGCTTCGAATTTATCTAAATCTAATGTTAAGCTTCCTACCACAATTTTTTTAGTTTTTTCGTTATCTGTTTCTGCTGGACTTTCTTTTATTTCTGATTTTCTTAAGTTTGCTTTTATTCTTGCCATTAATTCTCTCACGCTAAATGGTTTTGTAATATAATCGTCTGCTCCTAATTCTAACCCTAATATTTTATCTATTTCTTCATCTTTTGCTGTAAGCATAAGAATTGGTACATTAAGAGAAGCTCTTATCTTTTTACATACTGTTAACCCATCCATTTTAGGTAACATTATATCTAATAATATTAAATCTGGTTTTTTTGTAGTAGCTATTTCTACTGCTGTAAGTCCATCATTTGCCTCTAATGTGTTGTATCCTTCTTTTTGTAGATTATATACTAATATTTCTACTATTGGCTTTTCATCATCAACTATTAAAATTGTTTTTTTATCTTTTTCTTCAATATTTTCCACTAGAAAGCCCCACCTTTCTCTGTTTCATTTTTATATCTTCTTTATATCATATAACTTAAATTTAGACAAGTTTTTTTTACAAATTTGTTACGGAAATATGACATTTATAAAATTATTTCTATTTCATTTATTGTTTTATTATCTTCAAGTTTTATTTGTTTTTCTTCTACCTTATTTCCATTTAGATAAAATTCTTGCACTCCGTGTGTTTTTTCCATTTGGATTTCTTATTTGTATATTATATATACTAGTTTTATATCTATATTTTATACTATATTCCTCCCATTTTTCTGGTATGCATGGCTCTATTTTCAGTATTCCTTTTTCTACTTTTAACCCTAATATGTTTTCTATTCCAGCATTTAGAAACCAACTACTTGACCCTGTATACCATGTCCATCCTCCTCTTCCTACAAGGTTATTTGCTCCATATATATCTGCTGGTATAACATATGGTTCTTGCTTATATTTTATTGTTGCTTCTTTTGTTCTTGTGTGTTCTATTGGGTTAATCATTCTATAATATTCTAATGCTTTATCACCGAATCCAAGTTTTGCAAAAGCAATTATTGCCCATATTGCTGCATGTGTATATTGCCCTCCATTTTCTCTTACTCCTGGTAAATATGCTTTTATATATCCTGGCTCTAGTTTTGTTTTATTAAATGGTGGATCTAATAGTTTTATTATTCCATTTTCTGTGTCTATTAAATGATTTTCCAAGCTCTCCATCGATATATATTTTTTGTCATTATCAGCAGCATTTGATATTACTCCCCAACTTTGTGATATGCTGTCTATTCTACATTCCTCGTTTTCTATACTTCCGCAATGGTTCTCCGATTATCCATATATGCTCTTCTAAACCATCTTCCATCCCAACCAGCTGTGTTTAATGCTTTTTTTAAGTTTTCTTTTTTTATTTTGTATTCTCCTACTCTTGAGAAGTCTCCTCTTTTTTCACATATTGGAATAAACTTTTCTAGTATATTGTATATAAAAAATCCTAACCATATACTTTCTCCTTTTTGTTTATTTCCTACTGTATTTAATCCATCATTCCAATCACCTGAACCAATTTTAGGCAAGCCGTGTTCTCCAAAGTTTAAACTTCTGTCTATTGCTCTTATGCAATGTGTATACACATTTTCTTTTTGTTTTGACTCTAAATATACATCATACCTTTCGTCTACGTCTTCTGGTAAGAGTTCTCCCATAACATATGGCTGTTCTTCATCTAAAATAGAATAATCTCCTGTAAAATTTATATATTCATACACTAAATAGCAAAGCCATAATAAGTCATCAGAAAATCTAGTTCTTATTCCTCTATTAATATCATCATGCCACCAATGTTCTACATCTCCTTCTATAAATTGATGTCTACATGCAATTAATATTTGTTCTTTCATAAAATTTATATCTATATATTTTAATCCTATTGTGTCTTGTAATTGGTCTCTAAATCCTATTGCACCACCTGATTGTTGGTAACCTGTTCTTGACCATAATCTTGATACTATTGTTTGATATGTCGCCCATCCATTAAGCATTATGTTTATTGATTCTATTGGCGTTTTTACTTGTACCCTATTTACTAATTCATACCAAAATGCCTTTTCCTTATTTAATTCTCGAATGCAATTTGTTATTTTAGAATATTTATATGCAGTGTTTTTTGCATCTAATTTGCTTTCTTCTTCTCCAAATATTATGCTAATTTCTTTAGTTTCATATGCTTCTAATTCAACTTCTATTTCTATTGCAATACACGAATTTTCTCCTAGTCCAGAGCTATTATCTAATGCTATTGTATCTAAGCCTCGCGGATTCTTTATATTTTGATTGCCTATAAATGAATCTTTATTTCCTGTATAACTTTTAATATTTTCACTTGTCGTAATATATGGAATACATCTTTTAAAACTATCTTTATATAAATTATTTGCAAAAATTACATTTGCTTCTTTTACTACTTGTATATTACCATTTGTTTTTATTTCGTCTTCTCCAAACACATCTTTAATATAATATATTAATTTTAGTTTTCTTTTTTTGGAATATAGATTTTTAAGTTTTAAAATATTTACTTTTACAGTATCTTCTCTTGGAACAAATATATCTAATTCATGAAGAACTCCATTATATATTTTTTTAAAGTTTACAAATCCTAATCCATAAGTTATATATGAATTTGTTTGTACATCATTTAAGTTGTTTGATAATGACCACTTTTTGCCATTTTCTTTATCTTTTAAATATATAATTTCAGAAGGTATATCAAGTACAGGCTCATTATTCCATGCAGATAATCTATTTAATCTACTATTCTTATGCCATGTAAATCCTCCTATGTTTTGAGTTACCAAAGTTCCGAATTTTGGATTTGCGAGTATCATACTCCATGCAGTAGGTAGTTTATTATCTTTTCCAATTTTTATTTTGTATTCTAAGCCATCTTCACTAAATCCTCCATATTCATTATAGTATTTTAAATCTTCCATATTTTCTATTAGTTCTTCTTCTCTTTCTGTTTCTAATATTGGTAATTGGCATTCTTCTATTCCTATATTTTTAATTGTTTTTAGATACTCTTCCTCCAAATCTGTTATAGCTGTTTTTAAACTACCTGACTCAGCTTTTAAAAATACTTGTGCTTTAAATTTTAATAAATCAATATCTTCTGAATCTATTTCGTTTTTACATATTGTAAATATTCCACCTGAAATATTTTTTAAATATGCCAATTGCTTATTTATTATTGCATCTTCTATTTCATATTTTAAATATGAGTCATATGAATTCGGCTCTTCATTTATTATTACTAAATCAATTTTTACATTTTTATTTCTAAAAAATTCATATGCTTTTAAGCATTCTTTTACTACATATATATCGTTTATATCTTTTATTTCTAATAATAAAATTGGTAAATCGCCTGATATTCCATATTTCCATAATTTACTTTGAGAATATATTCTTTTAGGTAATTCTTCTAAAACTAACTTTCTCAATGGATTATGAAATATTAAATATGAAAGTAGCTTTTCGTATGTTTCTACCTCTTTTCCCTTTAATCCTAAATATATATTTTCTGCTTCTACTTTTGCACGTGATAATTCGAAAGCTTTAGTAAGTATCTTCTCATTTTTATATTTTTCTAATGCTGATATAGCCTCTTCTTTATTACTTGATACACTTAAAATCAAATCAATTGTTACTGTTTCCAATGGTTTTAGTTTTATTGTTCTTTTTGTTGCTAAACATGGCTCTGTAACTAATCCAATTGTTTTAGAATATGGCTTTGAATCTTCTACCATTTCTGGAATAAGTGTATTTCTTTTTCCTAAAAATTTTTCCTGACTTATTTCATATTCAAAATCTCCAACTGTTTCGTGCTCTGTATATAAATTTACTGCTAGATATATATCTTTATCTTTTATTC
>CALYZR010000057.1 GCA_945610215.1 uncultured Clostridium sp.
TTAAAATCACCAAACCTGGGGATTTTTGGGACTGTCCTGAATTCACCCGAATGAAAACAAATTACAATTTATATAATTTTATGCTTTTTCAGAAAAAATATTATAATATTCTAAATTAAGGTTAATCTAAAGATATGAGGTGAATTTATGTTTAAACCTAAGTTAGTGTATTATGAACCAAATGCAGAAAATTATGAATTAGGTAAAGAATTGTTAGACAGATATAAAGAAGAAGGAGTTAAATTAATTCCAATAGAAAATCATAATAATATAGAAGAACTGAGAAAAAATCCAAATTCAGAATTTGCAAATATGAAACAAAATATAATTATTGGAATTAGGAAAACACATAAATTTGTTCCAAACCATAAAGTTTCAGATTTTTTAGTACCATATACATCATCTGGGTGTATAGCAATGTGCATGTATTGCTATTTGGTGTGCAATTATAACAAATGCTCATATTTAAGAATATTTGTGAATAGAGAAGAAATGCTGAATAAAATAATAAAAGTAGCAAATCAAAGCGAAAAAGAACTAACATTTGAAATAGGAAGTAATAGTGATCTTATTCTGGAAAATACTATAACTCATAACTTAGAATGGACAATAGAAAACTTTAATGCGGATAAAGGATACCTTACATTTCCAACTAAATTTGATATGATAGAGCCACTTTTAAATTTGAAAAACAAAGAAAAAATAATAATAAGAATGAGTATGAATCCAGAAGAAATAATAAATAGAGTAGAGTTTGGAACATCAAGATTGAATGAAAGAATAAAAGCAATAAACAAGCTAAAAAAAGCGGGTTACAAAGTAGGAATACTAATTGCTCCAATTATTTTAGTAGATAATTGGAAAGAACTTTATGAAGAATTAATTAAAAGATTATCAGAAGAATTAAGCGAAGAAATAAAAAACGAATCAGTATTTGAGCTTATATTTATGACATATAGTTATGTTCATAAAATGATAAACAAAGATGCCTTTCCCAATGCGATAGATTTGTTTAATCCTGAAATCATGACAGGTAGAGGAAGGGGAAAATATATGTATAAAAAAGAAACAAGAGAAAAAGGCGAAGAATTTTTAAGAGAAACTATGAAAAAATACCTTCCAAATAGCGAAATATTATATATTGTGTAGAAATATTGTATATTATGTAAAAATATAGTACAATAAAGAAGTTCTACAAATTCATATTATGAAAGGAGAATTTCAACGTGAAAAATAAGGTTGAAATATCGACTATGTCTGGAGAACGGTTTGAATTGTGCTACAAACCATTCAAAAAAAGGGTGGAAGTAGTCTGCCTAAAAACGTCAGATAAATTGAGCTTTATAAAGCCAATTGAAGAGTTTATGAAAGTTGCAGAATTGCCCATTGCAGAAGAAGGTATTTATATGGATGCAGAATATGAATGCCATTCGAAAAGGGAATTTGAAAAAATTGTTTCTATATTATTAAATATGGCAAACAACTAACAAATAGGAGGAGCAACAGCACAATGCTCCTCTTTAACTATTTAACAAATAAACAGTCAAATTTAAAAACGAGGCAAAAATAATCCATAATAAGTATGGTAATTGAAGCAATCCTGCTACTTTGTTTTTAGAATAAAAGATTTTTATCATTAGATATACTAAAACTATAAGCAATAAAATCCAGAAAAAAGCAAATAATCTCCATTTAAAAATAAAAAAGAATATTGACCATAAAGCATTTACAAACAATTGCAAATAATAAATATTGCTAGTTTTAGCATCTAATAATGAATTCGATTTTAGTATTCCATAAGATATTCCCATTAAAATATAAAGAATAGTCCATATAATTGGAAACAAAAAACTTGGAGGAGCCCAACTAGGCTGAACCAATGAATTATAATCAATATACTTTGATGTAACAATACCAACTAATCCACCAATTAGCAATGGAATGAGAATGGATTTAACATAAATTGCAATTTTACTCATAAAACCTCCTTTTCTAATAATATAAATATATTTTGAACAATTAGGATTTATACGAATAATTTTAAAATTAAAATAACTTGGAACTAAATATTTAAAGAATTTTATAAAAGATTGAAATAATTTTGACTTCCATGAAAAATATGTAAAATAAAAACAGAGCCGAGCATTAATATTGACTTCATAAATAACAATATAATTCTAAATAGGTAGTTTTCTCAAAATTCTATCCTTGTAAACTATTTTTGAATATCTCTCTGGGAAATGCTGTAGGGAATATATCTTATTTGAGAGAATATTGTAAAATTTTTTGTTTTTGGAGAATCTAGATTAAAAGCTATATATTTAAATATTTTCTCTTGTTCTTTTTGAAATGAAGGAGTATGTATTATTGTGTATTTTTTATTGTAGGAAATCATATTTTTCCTCCATTTCTGCACAGAATTCTTTGAAAGGACGACACTTACCGTCTGCTACTTCTTTAAGTGCCTGATCAATTTTAGAATAAAAGTCTTTTTTAAATTCTTCAAAATCAGAATAATGGCTATCAAATTTTTGAGAAATAAGTTTATCAATTCTCTCTTCTTCTGACTTTAATAATTTTTTTGTAAGATTTTCATAAGTTGAATTGCTTAAAATAACTAAATCACTATAGCCGTTTTTGGTAATATATACTGGTTCATTGGTTTCATGACAAATTTTAGAAATTTCATTATAATTATTTCTTAAATCAGCGCAAGGTCTTATTTGTGCCATAAAAAGTCCTCCTTTAATCATATTATAAACAAATTATATTCAAATTATGATATAAAGTCAATACTAATAAATATTTTTATTAGAGGGTCATGCACTTTTATTTTTCTGTAACATATACTTTGGTATAGAAAAATGGAGGTGCATTTATGCCATTACTGAGCATTGCTGGACTCGCAACATTTTTAAAAACAGCAATTTTTGCTTTTGGATATATATCAAATAATGCTTTGTTTCCAGAACCACTTTCACCAGAAGAAGAAGCTATATATCTACAAAAATATATGGATGGCGATGAAGAGGCAAGAAATATATTAATAGAGAGAAATTTAAGATTAGTAGCACATATTTGTAAAAAATATAACATACCAAATGTAGACAATGATGACCTTATCTCAATAGGTACTATAGGACTAATAAAAGGTATAAACACATTTAATACAAATAAAGGAGTTAGGCTTGCAACATATGCTTCGAGATGCATAGAAAAATCTATACTAACATAGTGGCAACAAAAGACAATATAAATAGCTTATTTAATAAATTAAGGGAAAATATAAATTGTAATATTAAATTGGAATTACCAAAACTAATTATAGAAAAACCTAATACAAATAATATAGGAATGCAAATTGCATATTATAGAAAACAAAAAGGACTAACTCAAATGCAACTTGCTAGATTATTAAATGTAAGTAAATCTTGCATAAATGCTTATGAAAATAGAGAATTAAGATTAGTAAATACAGAGTTTTTAAAAAGAGTATTTGAAGTATTAGAGATAAATAACAAAATAAAACTACCAAGATATGAAGAATTTATTTTAAATAATCAATCACAAAAACTGAAAAAGCTTTTAAAAAAAAATAGCTTAAATTATAAACAATTTTCAAAAGCAATAAATGTAGATTATAGTAATGTGAAAAAATGGTTAAATGGACAAGCAATAATGAGTAAAACAAGTTATAACAAAATTAAAAATATATATAAAATTTAAGTATATCGTTTTGATATACACTAAAAAAAATATAATAACGCTAAAAGCCACGCTTTTAGGCTCTTGCACGGAGTATGTATATACGCCTGTTCCTGCAAAATTATCTGTTGGATAATTTTGACAGAATAATTGGGTTTGTGGTATTATATTGATTAGATAAATAGTAATGTAGGTGAGAAAATGAAAAAGACAATTATAGGAATAATAGGTAAAGTTCAGCCACAATATGGAGAAGATATTTGGCATAGAATTGATGAAGTTGATGAAATAAGATATTTAATTGTAAACAATGATAAATTATGAAATAAAATGTAAAGGAAGAAATTTAAAATGATAGAAGTAGTTATACAATAGAGGAAAATACGAGTAATAAATGTGCTGAAAGAATGTACTCTTTTGATGATGTACAAGTAATGGGATATGGTAGCCCAAAATATCAATAAAAATATCAAGTAAAGTTATTAATGTCTTTACTTGGTGCTTTTTAATTTTTTGTATAAATATTGTATTATATTTTACAATAGAAAATTGCAGAAAATCATTAGACAAAATATCCGACTTATAATAGAAAAACGAGGGGAAAGTATAAAAACTTTACATTTCAATGAATAAGTGATATAATAAGCCTGAAATTAAAAAAAAATAAAATTTTGAATATCTTATATATTCAAATGAAGATGTGTGATAAATGAAACACGAAGAGATACTGGATTGACTAGAAAAAGTAGTAAGAATACGTGTGAAGATGCAAAGTGTAAATAGTTTATGTATTTGTATGAAATAGTCATTATCAATATGTGTAAACTAGATTCTTTATCAAGATTGTTGACAAAGAATCAATAACTAGTAAAATAACAGAAGAATACAAATCCTAAATGGGAAAAAATTTTTTGCTTGACATTTAATAGAACATAAAAAGTAATAATATTATTATTTTATTAAATTTATTTTGGATGGAAAACATAACATACATGACGAATATAACCCTGAAAAAATATGTTTAAAAGTTAAAGGATTTCTATATGAATTATTTTACAGTCAATGAATTAAAAAAGATATATTTTGAATATTTTGTAAATGAATGTGGATTTAAAAAGATACCTGATTATTCTTTAGTACCCCAAACAGACAATTCGGTATTATTTACTCCTGCTGGTATGCATCCACTAATTCCATATTTAACGGGAGAATATAATCATCCTATGGGCAATAAACTTGTTAACACTCAAAGAGTTGTTAGGACAGGTGCTATTAATAAGGTTGGAGAGGATTTTTACTTAACATTTTTTGAATTGTTTGGAGCATGGATTATAAACGAATATTCTAAAGAGGATATATTAGCAAAAGTATTGCAATTTATTACTTCAGAATTATATCTTGGTATTCCCAAAGAACAGATATACATAACATATTTTGCAGGAAATCAGCTTCTCGACAAAGACGCTAATACATTGATGGCTTGGACAAAAAATGGTGTAGCTGAAGATCATTTATATCCAACCACAAAAAACTGGAAAGGACCATACTCAAAAAAAAATATTTGTGGTCCAAATACTAAAATATATTATGATACAAATAAAGAAAAATGCTCAAAAGATTGCAATGTACATTGTAATTGTGGTAAATATGTCGAATTATGGGAT
>CALYZR010000058.1 GCA_945610215.1 uncultured Clostridium sp.
TGCAGCAATTGTTATTTGACGGTCAAATCTTCCTGGTCTTAACAATGCTTTGTCTAGCATTTCTGGTCTGTTTGTTGCAGCAAGAACGATTACTGTTTCATTAGTATCAAATCCATCCATTTCAACTAACAATTGGTTTAATGTTTGATTGTTTTCACTTTCAGCACCACTTGCATTTGTTCTTCTTGCACCTATTGCATCTATTTCATCTATAAATATTATACATGGAGCTATTTTTTTTGCTTTTTCAAATAACTTTCTTACTCTTGAAGCTCCAAGTCCAGCAAACATCTCTATAAATTCTGATCCACTCATAGATATAAACGGTACTCCTGCTTCTCCAGCAATTGCTTTTGCAATTAATGTTTTACCTGTACCAGGCTTTCCACATAAAAGTATTCCTCTTGGTATTTTTGCACCCATTTCCTGAAATTTCTTTGGCTCTTTTAAAAAATCTACTATTTCTATTAATTCATTTTTTTCTTCATCTAATCCTGCAACATCTTTAAATGTTGTATGTGTATCTGTGTTGCTTTCTGCATCATAAACTTTTCCTTTATCTCCAAGACCTTGCATTTTAAATATTAATACAAATAATATTAATATTATTATTGTTGGTAGAAAAGTTATTAATGTTTGAGCGATTTTTAATAAAGCATTTTCTGGTTTTTGAACTAAATTTATTTGATTATCATTTTTTACTTGATCTTGTATTAATTCTATAAATGCTTGGGTGCTTGGAACTATTGTCTTTTTTTCTTTATCTTTATCTTTTAATTTTACCTTAACAGTTGTGCTACCAACTGTCATTTCTACTTTTTCTACTTCTTTGTTGTCTATTTTTTTGATTAAATCTGTATATGACAATTCCAAATTTTCTTTTGGTTCTGCTCCATTATTTACTGTAAGAATTATTATTAAGGCTATACATATTGCTGTTATAATCCCTAAAATTAAGTATAGTAATTTGTCATCATTTTTTGGTTTGTCTTTCATTTTACTTCTCTCCTTTTGTTCTTTTTATTAAGCTTGACTCCCTTCTGGGTTATCTGGTTCCTTTTCTTCTTTGTCTTTCTTTTTTTTCTCCTCTTTATCTTCTTTTTTGTCTTCTTTTGGTTCTTCTTTTGGCTTGTCTTCTTCATTATTTTCTTCTTGTTTTTCTTCTTTTACCTTTTTTTGCTCTTCTACTATTTTTCCTACTTCTATTTGTTGTTTTATTAAATCAGATTTAATCATTAATATAGCTGTTATGATGTATATATATGAAATAATTTCATAAGCTAAATCAAAATACGTTATTGTAAATCCAGTCATTATATTTACACAAATATATGCTAAGTATAGAATAATTGATAGCGTTAGTGCATATACAGACATGTTAAATATTTCTTTATATTTTAATTTTATTGCAGCTATTCTGCTTATTATAAGTCCTATTATTGATAGCAAGAAAATATCCATCAAAATTTGTATTGAATATGCAATAAATGCAAATATAATTGTTGCCACAAAGAATATTACATATATAATTATCATTACATTACTATTAGCATAATCCAACATTTGTTGTTTTGAAAGTCCATTTATATTTTGATTTTTGCTAATGTCTTCATATGTCATCCTAGTTTCTGCATCTTGTGTTTTTATAACCATTTTGTCTTTCAAAAATGCAATTACTCTTTGATATTGTTCAGTTTGTTCTTCTGTTAAATCAGTGCTTTCTGAATCTATAATTAATCCTAAAAGTTCATATTCAAAATCCTTTTCATATTTTTTATTGTCCCCATCTATTATTAATATATTGTTTTCTATTTTAAAGTCTGGACATTCATTTGTGAAGCTTGTTTTTAATGTTTCTACCTCTTTATATAACCTTGCTGTTAGAAATACAGAAATTAATATTGAAAATATAATCATTAGTTTTAAAAAGTATTTTATTGCTGTGCCTAGCTTTTCTTTAGAAAAGTTCTGGTATTCATCAAAATTTATTATAGCATTTTTTACTTTTTTAAAAAATAGTGTCTTTTTTTCTTCCATATTATACATACTTCCTTTCTATTTTGCTATCTACATATAATGGATTAATTTCTAAATATACAAAGTCTCCTATTTTTACATCACTATTTGTAATATCTATTGCCATGTGATACATTCCTAATTTTCCTATTATATTGTATTTTTTATCATTGATTGTAACTTTTAAATTTTGCTTTTTAAATAGATTTTTTATGCTATGTGATAAATTTCTTAATTTATCTACAAATCTAAACATATCTTCTCCTCTGCTCATATTAAATCCTTCTATATATCCTAATTGTACAATGGCAATTTTTGTCTCTTTTTTAGTTTTGTAGCTATTTAAATATCCTATATTGAAGCCTTTTGGAACAATTTTTATTTCTTCCACACTACATTCTAATTTTCCTATTTTTTTTAATCCTACATTACTATCTGCATCTACTCTTCCTAAAAATGCAGAACCAATTCTAGCACCATTTAAATGCATATTAGGATAATTTAAAAATGCTGGTGAATTACAAATGTGTAATGTTTTTATATTTATGTCATTTAATTTTAATGCCTCTACAACCTCCATAAATCTATTAAATTGTTTTATTGTCCATTTGTTGTTTTTATAATATGCTAAAGAGAAGTGTGAATACATTCCTTCTATTGAAATATCTTCTAAAGAATTTATTGTTTCTACTATTGTTCTAATATCACTATATATAAAGCCATATCTTCCAAATCCTGTATCTATTTTTATATGTGCTCTTATTTTTTTATCTGTTTTTTTACTTAATTCTTTTACAATATTAGCGCATTCTTTTGAACCTATTGTTAGTATTATATTGTTGTCTATTAATTCTTGTATTTCTTCTTTTATGCTTGTTGATGAAAGCATTAATATATCTTCTTTTATCCCAACTTTTCTTAATTCTATAGCTTCTTCTACTGTTGCTACAGCTAAAGTTTCTATTCCATTGTCTATTAAAAAGTTTGAATATTCTACAAGTCCTAATCCATATCCATTTCCTTTTACAACTCCGATTATTTTATAAGTGCTTCCATCATCTTCTGGTATATCTACTTTTGCTATTTTTTTTATTACATTTATATTATGTCTCAAATCATTTTTATTTATTATTAATGATTTCATTTAAATTCTCCTTTTAATTTTCTTACAATTACTCTAGCTTTTTTAAATATTTTTTCAGATATTTTATACATTTTATATACAAATGGTTTAAAGTCAAAGTATATTTCCCCAATAAATTCTGTAAATTCTGCATTAAATCCTTTTTTAAATCTGTATAATCCATATTGTGGATGTGATTCATCTAGAACTCCTGAAACGCCTCTAAAATCATACATATCTTTTCCTTGGCTTAATGCATATTTTATTCCTTCCCATTGTAATAAATAATTTGGCATTAAGTTTCTATGTTCATTGCTACTTGCTCCATATAGGTACCATACTTTATTTCCATAGTCTATGTCAAATATTCCGTGATATTGGTTTATCTTCGTAATATGCCATTAAAAGTTTTACATGCTCTTTTCCTAATTCGTCATACATTTTTTGAAAGTATTCTAGTGGTCTTATTATAAAGTCATCTCTTTTTCCTGTTACCTTCATTATTTCATAAAAATCTTTTAAATCTTCTCTTGTTCCTTCTTTTACAACCACACCTTTTTTTATTGCTAGTCTTACATTGTATCTTGTTTTTTGATGAAATGCTTTAAATATTTCGTCTTCTGTTTTTCCTTTTAAATCTAGCCTAAATACATATCTTGGTTGAATTTCTTCATTGAAATTTTTTGCATCATCTTTTATTTTATATTTTAAATTTGTAACTATTTTTCTAAACTCTTGATCATCACTTTTTATATCTGGCTCTATTTTTAGAACAAATGCATTATATTTTTTAGCAAGCTCTTTTAATCCTTCTGTTAGTTGTTTTAAAACATTTTCATCATGGATGTCACAAACTGGTCCTCTTGATGAATACATTAAGTTTCCAAAAATAGGTATCTTTCTAATTAATACACTTATTGAACCAATTATATTTCCATCATTATCTTCTGCTAAAACAATTTCATTTTTCCAAGCTGGTGCTTTTACTTTTCCCCACTCTATTGATTGTTGAAAATTACATCTATCATGTTTTTTTAAAAACTCATTATATTTTTCTAAATTACTTTCATCTACAAGTTTCATGTCTACCTCCAAATATTCTATATAACCCTATTTGTACTTACATATTTTATACTAGTTTGTCTTTTTTTACAATAGATATATAAATAATTTATTAATTAGGCAAATGATAATTTGTTTAAAAATGTTATTAAATTCCCATCCTCTTTTGTTACAATGAAAGAGGTATTTGAATTTTCTAAATTAATCCAAATACCTCTTTCTATATTTAAACTTCTTCTTATTTTTTATCTTTTGTTTTAGCGACGTTTAAAGATAGTCCACGTGTCATTACTTGTTTTCTTTATAGTGTAGTCTGGAACACCTATTGTATTCAATGCACTTAAAAGAATAACAAGCACTAGCACTATAACCATCCATATCGCTGTCTCCCGAGAAAACCAGTCCTCCATTATGTGGAAAAGCCTCACGAAAGAATCAAACACCTGGGAAACCTCCCTTCTATGTAAGATAGTTATATTATACATTATATTTAAAAAAAAAGCAAAAATGTTTATTGAATATTGTTAAAATATTCCAATTACATTTTTACTTTTTCAATAAAATGAGACAAACAAGTTTTGTTGAATTTTTTTATAAATCTAATTCTAGTTTAACTCCTTTTGATTTGTATTGTGTGTATTTTACCCCTGCCATGTCAAACATTTTTTTAGATACTTTTACTGAATCTGTATCTTTGTATTTATCACACATGTATATCACTTCTTTAATTCCAGATTGTATAATTGCTTTTGCACATTCATTACATGGAAATAGTGTAACATATATTCTGCTTTGTTTTAGTGTTGAGCCTGTATAATTTAGTATTGCATTCAGTTCTGAATGGCATACATATGGATATTTTGTATCTGCAAAGTCTCCTTCTCTATCCCATGGTATTTCATCATCTGAACATCCTGTTGGAAAACCATTATATCCTATAGATAAAATCTTATTGTCTTGACTTACTATGCATGCTCCTACTTGTGAATTTGGGTCTTTGCTTCTTTCTCCTGAAAGTAATGCAATACCCATAAAATATTCATCCCAGCTTATATAATTACTTCTTTTAGACATTTTATTTCTCCTTTTATTTTTATGAATAGGTTAAATTTTTTCTACTGTCATTCCTTCTTTTGTATCTTTTACT
>CALYZR010000059.1 GCA_945610215.1 uncultured Clostridium sp.
CATTAGGAACAAGTTTCCACAAAGTTGGCTCAATAATAGGTTCAGTATTTAAAGTTATGTTTTTAGTATGTCTATTTGGAACAAATATAGCAACATTTGGTGGAGCTATGCAAATATTATTAGTTTCATTAGTGGCTACATTATTAGTTACAGCGGTTCCAATTGGTGGAGGTACAATATCAGAAATGATGATATTAAGTATGATGGGATATCCAATAGCAGCATTACCAATACTTACAATAATAGCTACAATTATAGATTGCCCAGCAACAGTGTTAAATGTCGTTGGAAATACAAGTTCAGCAATGCTTGTATCAAGAATAGTAGATGGCAAAGATTGCTTAAAAGAAGAAAAATAATAATTGAATATATAAATAAAAATAGAAAGTTACATTGTAACTTTCTATTTTTTCCTTTTAAATTTTAATGTTGACCACAAAATAATTGCAAGTTGTGCAGGGATACCAAGTATAAATAATTGCCAAAGATTATATTTAATTAAAGATAAGTATATACATAATAAAATTGACCAAATTAAACAAGAAACTATAATATAATTGTTCCTTCTATTTCCCCAAAGAGTGTTAAAAATTAAAAATAAAAGTATAGTTAGAGGAACACTAATGTAAAATACATACCAGACATAAATACCCTTAAAAATTGAAATCAAGCTAAAAATTATTGTTGCAACAATCCATATTGGAGAGGCAGACAATAAAGAAAGCGAAATCTTATTAAGAGTACCTGATTTTATTTTATCTTCTATTACTATTAATTTTTCATTTTTTGAATGCTCATTCAAAAGATAGTCAACAGTAACACCAAATAAATCTGCAATCTGTTTTAAAACTACAACATCAGGTATAGATTCTGCTCGCTCCCATTTAGATATTGCTTTATCGGAATAATTCAGTTCATTTGCAAACTCTAATTGAGTTAAATTTTTCTCTTTTCTAAGGGTTGTTATATTAGTAGCAATTATTTGCTTCAAACCATTCATAAAATTACACTTCCACAAACATTCTACTGATAGTAGAATTAAATTTTAAACACTCTACTAATATAACACAAAAGTGTAGAAATAGCAATAGCAATAAATTCTTGACTTAAAGAAGAGAATAATGCTAAACTATAAAAAGTGAAAAAAATTCGCAAACAAACAAAAAATTGGAGGTAAATGTAAAAAATGAAGAAGTTAAATAGTGAAATTTATAAAGCCGATGAAATATATAATTTTAGAGATTTAGTAGATCGTAGTGCTAGAAAATATCCAGAAAATGTAGCATATAAATTTAAAAGAAATTTAGGAAAACCAAATCAAGAAGTTGTAGAAAAAACATATAGTCAAATAAAGGAAGAAATAGAAGCTTTGGGAACGTCACTTCTAAAAATGGGATTAGAGAACAAAAAAGTGGCACTTATAGGAAATAACAGATATGAATGGTGCGTTAGTTATTTAACAATTGCAACATCAAATATGGTTGTAGTTCCATTAGACAAGGCATTACCAGAAACTGAAATAAAAAGCTTAATTAAAAGAAGTAAAGCAGATGCAATTATATATGAAAATAAATATAGTAAAGTTTTTGAAGAAATTAAACAAGAAGACACAACATTGCAGTATTTTATAAATATGGACTTGGATAAAGAAAAAAAAGGAATTCTATCTTTTAAAGAATTGGTAGAAAAAGGAAAAGAAGAAAGAAAAAATGGAAACAAATCATATGATGAAATAAAAATAGATAATGAAAAAATGAGTGTGTTAATATTTACTTCAGGAACAACAAATACAGCAAAAGGTGTAATGCTTTCTCAAAAAAATATTACATCAAATATAAATGCAATGGCTAAAATGTCAAAGATGTATCCAAAGGATGTATTACTTTCTTTCTTACCATTACATCACACATTTGAATGCACAATTACATTTTTATACGGATTTTATAGTGGAGCAACAGTGGCATTTTGTGATGGATTAAAATATATTGCAAAGAATTTGCAAGAATATCATATTAGTGTATTTGTAGCAGTACCACTAGTATTAGAAACAATATACAAGAAAATACAAAAAGGAATAAGAGACCAAGGTAAAGAAAAATTGGTAAATAAAATGAGCAAAATTGCAAACTTTTTATTAAAATTCCATATTGATATTAGAAGAAAAATATTTAAATCCGTTTTGAACCAATTAGGAGGAAAACTAAGAATAGCTTATTTTGGCGCAGCAGCTATGGATAAACATGTAATAGAAGGATATAACAATTTTGGAATAGATACAGTACAAGGATACGGATTAACAGAGACATCTCCATTGGTAGCAGCAGAAACAGATAAAGAGCACTGCCCAGGAAGCGTTGGAATGGCACCATATAATATAGAAATAAGGCTAGAAGATGTAGACGAAAAAGGAGTAGGAGAAATAGTTACAAAAGGGCCTAATGTAATGATTGGATATTATGAAGATGAAGAAGCAACAAAACAGGTACTAAAAGATGGATGGTTCCATACGGGAGATTTAGGATACTTTAATAAAGATGGATATTTATTTATAACAGGAAGAAAGAAAGAAGTTATAGTATTAAAAAACGGAGAAAACGTATATCCATCAGATATAGAATTTTTAATAAATAAATTACCATATGTAAAAGAAAGTATATTATTTCCAAGAGAAAATGCAAAAAAAGAAATTGCATTAGGAATAAAAATTGTTTATGATGAGGAAATGATAAAAGAACAATTTGGAGATAAAAAGAAAAGTGAATATAAAGATTTAGTTTGGGAAGATATAAAGGAAATAAATAAAAATCTATCACAATTTAAAAGAATAAAAGAGCTTATACTTACAACAGAAGAGTTGGAAAAAACAACAACTCAAAAAGTTAAAAGATTTAAAGAAATAGAAAAAATATTAACAAAATAAATTTAGAAAAAAGCTATCTAGTTATTATTAGATAGCTTTTTTGCATATATTTAAATAAACAAATTTAAAAAACTTATTGAAATTGAAATTAAAAACGATTTTAAGGAAACTTTAATGCTTTTTTTAAACATTGTTTGTGCTGTAAGTAAACGACGTTCTTTTAAAGTTACCAAAGATAATGTTTCATCATCAGGTTCAATATTTGAATAATCTTCTTTAATTTCTGAGTCAACATCAATTTCACCGTTTGTTTTCAGAAACGATAGTAGAAGAAGAATCTTCTTTAATAGCACTTAAATCTAAATCGTCGTTAAAAGTTTCGTCATCTGTAAAAAAATCATTAGTATTAATTGAATTCCCATTTTTTATATTATTTAATTTATCTAATTGATTATTTAACTTATCAACAATGCTATTAATATCCATAAATAACACATCCTTGTTTTATCTTTAGTAAAATTAAGTGTAATATTTGTATAAATTATAGCATTATAAAAAATAAAATGCAAATAAAAGTAGAAAAAACATAAAAAATGGCAAATAAAACAATAAAAAACTACCAAAAATGGAAAAAATTATATAAAATTTATTTACAAAAGTTATAAAATAAAATATAATATTTCAGTAAAATTTTATTAAATCAAATATAATAAGGGGGTTTAAAATGAAAAAAACAATTTCTAAACTGATTGTATTAATAATTGCTTTTCTATTAAGCATTGTTATTATGCAAATTTCAGTTTATGCTACAAATGAAAATATAGAAATATTAGAAAAATCAAATGGAGATTATCTTATATATATCAAAGATAACTTAAACAATGATTTCGAATTTGCTTTTTCAAACGTTGCAAATGCAGATAAGAATTCACTATCATATATGGATTCAGAAACAGATGGAACAGGAGAAAATGCAAGCAAAGTAGCATACGTAAACAGTGTAACAAAAGCACTATTTAATCAACCTACATATATGTGGGCAAGAATAGGAACAAATTACATTCTAGAAGGAGTTCAAGTTGATTTATCAAAAGCTATGCATGAGTACGATTTACAATATGCAGCATCATTAACAAAAGAAATAGACGTTGACACAACAAAAACAAATACAGTAAAAGAAACAATAGATGGAAAAGAGATAACAACAACAGTAGGTAAGGTGGTTTTAACAAATATTAATGAAAATGCAAATTATTCATATATATTAGTTAAACTTCCAAATTCACAGGAATATAATAAACTTATGGATTTAGCAACAAGAGTTTCTAAATTTAATTCAACAACAAATATGTATACAAGAATTAATATATATAATGAATTCTTAAATACTTTTAATAATTTAATTCCAAGTGATACTGATAATTGGATTGATGTTCAAGAAAATGAAATTTTGCAACCAGAAGATGCAGAAGATGGAGAACAATATATTTTATGGATTAGAGAAAGTCAAAACAATCAAACGACCAAACTAGATATCCAATTTTTAACTTCACATAAACAATATTCAGAAGAAAGAATCATAGAAACAATAACAACAAAATTACCAATAACTTATGATAATAATACACTATTAATAGTTCTTGCAATTCTAATATTAGTATCAGTTGTTGTTTGTATAAGAATAAAAACTTTAAAAAATAAAGAAGAAAAGTAGGAAAAATTATGAACAAACTAAAAGTTTATAAAATATTGTTAGCATTATTAATAATTGCAATCATTATAGTAGCTACATTGGTTATTATAAAATATGTAAATATGTATAATAATGAAAAAAACTTACAAGCAACTGTTACAAATATTAATGAACAACTAAAAAATAGCGATGAATCTATTTCACGAATAGATGAGCAAATAGGAGATTATAAAGTTGTTGGAATAATTAAAATTCCAAAAATAGATTTAGAGTATCCTATTTTAGAAAAAACAAACAAAGAAAGTTTAAACTTATCAATTACAAAGTTTTGGGGAAACGAAATAAATGAAATTGGGAATGTGAGCTTAGCAGGACATAACAATTTAAATGGGACTATGTTTGGAAAAACAAAAAAATTAGAAGTAGGAGATATTATAGAACTTACAGATATACAAAATGTAACTTTAAAATATCAAATATTTAAAAAATATGTAATAGATCCAAATGATATATCTTGTATATTACCAGAACAAGAAGATACAAGAGAAGTAACATTAATTACTTGTACTAATGGTAATAAAAACAGATTAATATTAAAAGCAAGAGAAATAAATATGTAAAAAGAGGTAAAACTCGAAAAAAGGAGGTAAATAATGAAAGGTAAAAAAAGCTTTTTAAGTACTAAGACTATAATTATAAGTATATTAACAATAGTACTTTTAGGTGTAGCAACTACTGGTACAGTCTTGTTCTTAAAAGACTCTGGTGAAG
>CALYZR010000060.1 GCA_945610215.1 uncultured Clostridium sp.
TTTGTTTTCTAAAGCACTAGAGGTCGACGGTAGTAATAAATCTACTATTTTTAGAAGTTGCTCTTTTGTTAAGCTATCAAAAACAACAATTTCATCAACTCTGTTTAAAAATTCTGGCCTAAATATATCTTTTAGTGCGCTTTCTATTTTACCTTTATCAACAGTTTGTTTGCCAAAGCCAATTGAATTATTATTTAAATTAGAACCAGCATTAGATGTCATTATAATTATTGTATTTTCAAAGCTAACAGTATTTCCTTGACTGTCTGTCAGTTTACCATCATCTAAAACTTGAAGTAAAATGTTAAATACATCTGGGTGAGCTTTTTCTATTTCATCTAAAAGAATTATAGAATAAGGTTTTCTTCTAACTTTTTCTGTTAATTGACCAGCTTCATCATATCCAACATAGCCTGGAGGAGAGCCAATTAATTTTGCAGTAGAATGACTTTCCATATATTCAGACATATCTATTCTAATAATTGAATCAGCATTTCCAAACATTTCATATGCTAAAGATTTTGCAAGTTCTGTTTTACCAACACCTGTAGGACCAACAAATATAAATGAAGGTGGTCTTTTTGAACTCTGAAGTCCAGCACGATTTCTTCTAATAGCACGAGAAACAGCTTCTACGGCAGCATCTTGACCAATAATATGGCTGTGAAGATTTGTTTCTAAATTAAGCAATTTTGCTGTTTCTGCTTCTGTAATTTTTTTCACAGGTATTTTTGTTGCGTGTTCTATTACCTCTGCAACATCATTTACAGTAAGTTTTGTTAGAACTAATTTTTTATTAATTTCATCAATTTTTTCTAATATATTGCATTCAGCTGTTTTTAAATCAGCAGCTTTTTGATAATCTTCAATTGAATCAGATTCTACAGCTTCTTCTTTTTCTTCCTGAATTTTTGCTAGCTGAGATTTTAAAATTTCAAGTTCATATAATTCTTTATTCCCCAAATTTATTTTAGAGCAAGCTTCATCTAAAATATCAATAGCTTTATCTGGTAAAAATCTATCGTGAATATATTTTTCTGACATTTTAACAGTCTTTTCAATAACATCATTAGAAATTTGAACTTTGTGGAAATCCTCGTAATATTTTTTAATTCCTTTTAAAATTTCAATGGTATCATCAACAGAAGGTTCTTCTACTAAAACTGGTTGAAATCTTCTTTCTAAAGCAGAATCTTTTTCTATATATTTTTTATATTCTTTTAAAGTTGTAGTTCCTATTAGTTGGATCTCACCATTAGAAAGTGAAGGTTTTAAAATATTAGCAGCATTCATAGAATGTTCTGCATCACCAGCTCCAATAATGTTATGAATTTCATCAATAACTAAAATAATATTTCCAGCTTGTTTACATTCATCTATTAAAGCTTTCATTCTTCCCTCAAATTGACCTCTGAATTGGGTACCTGCAATTACAGCAGTCATATCCAAAAGATAAACTTCTTTATTTAAAAGTTTAGCAGGAACGTTTTTTTCTGCAATCTTAATAGCTAAGCCTTGTGCAATAGCAGTCTTACCAACACCAGGCTCACCAATCAAACAAGGATTATTTTTAGAACGTCTATTTAGGATTTGAATAACTCTTTCAATTTCTTTATCACGACCAATTACGATATCTAATTCATTTTTTCTAGCTTTATTTGTTAAATTTGTACCATAGATATCTAAAAAGCTTTTTTTCTTTTCTTTTGGTCTTTTTTCTGTTTTTACTTTCTTTTTGCTGGAAGAATCACTTTCAGGTTCTTTACCAGTAGACGAATTTCCTCCAAACATATTAGAAAAAATAGAACCCAAAGGAATTCCTCCATCTTCACTTATATTTTCTGTATCCAAATTTTCTACATCAATACTTTGAGCAATATCACCAAAGAGATTTTCGAATTGTTTTGACATATCATTTAATTCATCCTCTGATAAGTTTGCTTGTTTTGCAAGGACTTCTAAGGGATTAATACCTTTTTCCTTTGCACAGTTATAACAAAGCCCCTCCATAGAGCTTTTATCACCATCTATTTTTTTAGTAAATATTACAGCCATATTTTTATGGCAGTTTGAACATAACATATATATATCACCTGTCTAAAATTCAATATAAATAATAATACATTAAAAATGCTTAATAGTCAAGCGTACCTTGACTTTATAGGCAAAAAGTGGTAATATTGCAAGGTAAAATAGGAGGAATTTTTAGTGGAACAATTATTGGACATTTTATTAGATACTTTGATAGATGCAGTAAAACTATTACCATTTTTATTAATAGCATATTTAATAATGGAGTGGCTAGAACATAAAACTACAAATAAAACAAGACAAGCAATAAAAAAATCGGGTAAATTTGGGCCACTTATAGGGGGAATTCTAGGCGCATTCCCACAATGTGGCTTTTCAGTAACAGCAACAAATCTTTATGCAGGAAGAGTAATAACTTTGCGGAACATTATTTGCAGTATATCTATCAACATCAGATGAAATGTTACCAATATTATTATCAGAAGGTGCAAATGGAGTACTAATATTAAAAATTTTAGGAATAAAAATATTAATAGGAATTATAGCAGGATTTTTAATAGATTTAATATTAAGAAAAAATTATAAGAACGAAAAAGAAGAAGATATAGAAGATTTATGCGAGCATGAACATTGTCACTGTGAAGAAGGAATATGGAAATCCGCAATAAAACATACAGTAAATGTACTTGTATATATTTTAATAATATCTTTAATAATTAATATAATAATTAAAATGATAGGAGAAGAGACCTTAGGCGGATTAATATTGAACAAACCTATATTAGGTGCATTAATTGCTGGATTAATAGGATTAATACCAAACTGTGCATCATCAGTAATATTAACTCAACTATACTTGTCAGGGGTGTTGAAACTATCATTAATGATAGGGGGACTTTTAATAAATGCAGGTGTAGGATTATTAGTACTATTTAAAGTAAATCATCATCCAAAACAAAATATAAAAATTGTTTTAACACTTTATGCAATAGGAACAATTTCGGCTATAGTATTACAATTTTTTGAAATGAAAGGATTGCTATGAAAAAAATATTATCAACAGCAATTATATTTTTAATATTTATTTTAATATATTTTTTACAATCAAATTTTTTTAATTGGTTTAATATAGCAGGAGTAAAACCAAATCTTTTTGTAATTTTAGCATTAATAGTAGGATTATTTGTTGGAAAAGTATATGGTGCTACTGTGGGGATAGCATTAGGGTTATTATTAGATTTCTTTATTGGAAGGAATATCGGAATATATGGAATACAACTTGGAATAGCTGGACTATTGCGGAGGAATATATAACAAGAATTTTTCAAAAGATAGTAGAATAACAATAATGTTAATGACAACAGGAACAACATTAATTTGTGAGATGATATCATATATTTATAAAATAATAAATGGCGCATCAATAGAAATATTCACATTTCTAAGGATAGTTTTAATAGAAATTATATTTAATTTAATGATAATAATAATAATTTATCCAATAATACAAAAATTAGGAATAAAGTTAGAAGAAGTATTTAATAAAGATAAAATATTGACCAAGTATTTTTAAGCTCAAAAGGAGAGAAAAAATTGTATGGACAAAAAGAATTTAAGATATAACATACTTATAATGCTGGTTTATATAATTGGAATAATATTGCTTATTCAGCTTTTTAATCTTCAAATAATTCATGGACAAGAATACAGAGAACAGTCAAGTACAAGACTTACAAGAGAGACAAAAATTGAAGCAGCAAGAGGGAGCATATTAGACAGAAACGGAAATACAATAGCAGGGACAGTTACACAATATAGCTTGGAAATATATAAAAGTAAAATAGATAAGCAGATATTAAATAATACTTTACTAGAAGTAACAAAAGTATTAGATGCACATAATGATGAATACAAAGACAAATTTCCAGTAACAGTTGAACCATTTGCATTTACCATGGAAACTCAAGAAGAAATAAACAATTGGTTACAAGCAAATAAATTAGAACAGGATCTAACAGCAGAACAAGTAATAAACGAATATAAAGAAAAATATGAAATAAAAAATGAAGATATTAAAGAAGTAAGGAAAATAATAGGATTAAGATATGGAATAGAAAAAGAAGGATATAGCAGTATGAGTGCCTATGTTATATCTGATAATATATCTAAAGAAAGTGTGGCAATATTTGAAGAACAAAGTTCAAAATTTCCAGGAATAACAACATCTTCAACTCCAAGAAGAAAATATTTAAGAGGAAGTTTAGCATCACACATATTAGGATATATTGGACCGATAAACAAAGAAGAATTAGATGAGAAGGAAGGGTATTCAATAAATGACTACATTGGGAAAGCAGGAATAGAAGCACTATTTGAAGAATATTTAAAAGGCGAAAATGGAAAAAAACAAACTGATATGACAATTGACGGTGCTACATCGGCTGAATACATAACCAAAGAGGCTATAGCAGGAGATGATATAATACTTACTATTGATGCAAATTTACAATCAGTAGCAGAAAATGCATTAAAAAACAATATAGAAAAAATAAGAACAGGCGGTTTTGCAGAGCAAAGAGATGTAAATAATGGCGCAGTTGTAGTGTTAGATGTAAAAACAGGCGAAGTGCTTGCACTAGCAAGTTATCCAAACTTTGAACCAGAATTGTTTATAGATGGAATAAGTACTCAAAAATGGAACGAATATACTCAAGAAGGTAAAAGTGCATTAATAAATAGGACAATGAGTGCATATGCGCCAGGGTCTATATTTAAAATGGCATCGGCAATAGCAGGATTAGAAACAGGGGCGGTAACAGCAACAGAAACAATTAATGATACTGGTATATATCCTAAAGGTTATAATCCAAAATGTTGGTATTATACTAAATATAAAAAAGGGCATGGACCACTTAACGTATCAGGAGCAATAAAAAATTCCTGCAACTATTATTTTTATGAATTAATAACTAGAATGGGAATAGAAGATCTAGAGAAATATGCAAAATATTTTGGACTAGGAGAAAAAACAAATATAGAATTGCCAGGTGAAGTTTCTGGAACCTTAGCAGGTAAAACACTATACGAAAAACTAGGACAAACATGGTATTATGGAAATTCTTTATCTGCAGTAATAGGACAGGCAGAAAATAATTTTACTCCATTACAAATAGCAAGATATATAGCAATGCTTACAAATGGAGGAAAAAAGATAGATGTAACAATAATAAAAGATATAATAGATGC
>CALYZR010000061.1 GCA_945610215.1 uncultured Clostridium sp.
AGCTTTTTGAGTCATTTTATGTTTTCCTAATAAATCAGATAATTTAATTTTTATCATAAAATATCATCTCACTTTTTCAAAATCTTGTTGTATTTTATCATTTAATGTTGGAAAATCACATGGATTAAAATTAATATAACGATAAACGTAAGAAAAAGTTGCCTACCAGTAAAAACAGAGGAATAAAAATTCAAAAAAGTGCAAAAATAAACATATAGAAAATATGAATTTGTAAAAAAATAATAAAAAAGAATAGGAAATAGCATGGTAAAAAAAATACTTTTAGGAATAAGTGCAGGTTTTATAAGTGGCCTTTTTGCAGCAGGAGGAGGAATGATTGTTGTACCTGCATTTGTGCATATATTTAAATTAAACGAAGCAGAGGCAAGAGCTACCTCTGTTTTTTCAATTCTGCCAATGGTTGTTACTAGTGGTTTGTTCTATTATAATAATAATTATATTGATTGGAACATTGGAATAAAATGCGCAATAGGTGGAATAATAGGAGGATTTATAGGGTCAAAATTACTGAAAAAATTATCAGATAAAGTATTAAAATTAATATTTATAGCATTCTTAATATATGTTTCAATAAAAATGATAATTTAGATAGGAGAAAAATATGTTAGAAATTCTTACAGGTTTAATATCAGGAATAGTAAGTGGAACAGGAATGGGTGGAGGAACAATTTTAATACTTATACTTTCGGTTTTTATGGGAGTTGAACAACATACTGCTCAAGCAACAAATCTTGTATTCTTTGTACCGACATCACTTACTGCAATTATTACAACAATAAAAGATAAACTTATAAACTGGGGAATAGGAGTACCAGTGGCAATAGCCGGAATTGTAGGAGCAATAATAGGAGCAAAGATATCAATAAATATGGACGTAAATTATTTAAAAAGGTATTTTGGAATTTTTTTAATTTTGATTTCAATTTATGAAATTTATTCATTAATAATGCAGTATAAAAAAGAGCAAAAAACTAATAATAAAAATAAGAAATAAATAAATTGTAATTCTTTCATGCAAATTATAATTTATATATAAGATAAAAATAGAAAGGAGAATAAAAATGAAATTTGTAAAAGGAATGATTATAGGAACTGCAATAGCTGCAGGTATGGCAATTATGTATAATGAAGGAATGATGAATAAAAAAACAATAATGAAAAAAGGAAGACAATTAGCAAAAAAAATAGGAGCTTTTTAAACAAATTAAGGACGTATTTAACGTCCTTAATTTATTTTATTTGCAAGGCTTATTAAAATCTGGTTTGCAATCTGGTTTACAATCATCTTTACAAGGCTTATCATTACAATCAAGTTTTACACCCTTTAAACATTTTCCATGACGTTTACATTCTTTGCATATTTTAACATGTTTTACTCTGTCTACCCAGATTTGTATCTCATAAGATTTATCTGGACAAAGTGGTCCAAATACAAATTCACCATCTTTATCTGTAAAAGTATGAGAAACAGGTTTTCTTTCTTCTTTACCATATTCATAACAAACCTCTATTAATTTTACAACTGCGTCTTCAACAGGATCTTTGTAGCAATCTTTAATTACTCCATATATTACATTTCTGTTATCTTCTGGTAAATTTATTTCTAAGTCAAATTGTTTACCTTTTTCAATAAAACCATCAACCTTAACAACTGGACAAAAATCTTTTTCAAAATCCATTTTTATCATTTCCTTTCTTTATTTTACTTAATATATTATATGATTTATATTGACAAAAAGTGATAAAAAACATTAAAATATAATAAATAGAGAGGTGATTTACAAATGAAAGCAATAAAAATATTAACTTTTGTGATAATTGCTATATTAGTAGTGGGCATTGGTGTTGGAGCATATGTGTATCTTTATACTGATACATTTAAACCAACTAAAGAAATTTTTTATAGCTATTTAAAAAAAGAAAATGTTGAACAGTTATTTGAGAGCGATGCAATAGAACAAATTTTAAATAAAATAGAAAATGAGAATAATGAGCAAAATATAGATTTATCTATAAATGCTATAATGGATGGAGAGAATGTTTTAGATAATTCTAATGTTACAATAAAAAGTAAATCTCAACCATCAGAGGAAAAAGCGGAGGCAAGCATATTTTTTGGAAATAATAGCAAAAAAGATGTGCTAGAAATAGATACGGTAAAAGACCAAGATAAATATGGAATATCTTTTAAAGATATTACTAATAAATATATAACTTTAGAAAACAATAATTTAAATATATTTTGGGCAAAATTAGGAATAGCAAATTTGGACTTAGATAAAATAGAAATGTCAGAATATATTTCAGAAGTAAATAAAAAACAAAATGAAATTAAAACTTTTATGTCAAATTTGTATAGCAAAATAAATGAGCAAACAGGGAAAGAAAACTATTCTAATTTAGGAAAAATACAAATAGAATTAGATGGTTCAACTGTTGAGGCAAAAGGTTATGAATTGAATTTAACTAGTGATGAAGTAAAGCAATTCCTTTCTTCTATGAATACAGCAGATTTAGAAGCAATTGGAGAGATAGATACAACAGGATTTTTAGGTGACAAGATAGAAAATTTAGGATTTAATCTTGTAGAAACAGTATATGTATATGAAGGAAAACTAGCTAAAATTCAAATTGTAATGAAGGATAATAAATCTCAAACAATACAAATTGATAAAATTTTTGAAAAATCAAAAACTTTATCAATACAAATAGAAAATTCAGAAGGAACACAAATAGTGTTAAATGTGACTGATAATAGTATAGACAGCAATGCAAAATATAAAATTAGCTTAGGAGTGATGGCAGAAGAAGAATTACAGATTGTTGCAGATATAAATGTGGATATAGTATTTAATACAAATTCAACAATAACAAGCTTAAAAGACGAAAACAGTTATATAATAAATAACGAAGCAGGAGACCAAATAATAAATTTATTCGTAAAAATTGGTGAAATGATAAAAGAAAGAGAAGGAATTGAAAAAACATTAATAGGAATTATTTACAATATAAATGATAGCTTGTTTACAAATGTTGAAGATGGAGTACAAGAAACTGTACAGGAGAACCAATAAAGAACAAAGCTACTTTAGATTAACATTTACTTTCAACAAATAAAAAGTCCCTATTTTTACGATAGGGATTTTTTTGCAAAAAAAGTTGAAAAATTGAGAAATTTAATATATTATATAAAAATGAATAAAAGGGGAAAAATCCCCTTTTGTTTAAGCAAGAAAAAAGGTGGAAAGCATGTACTTAAAAAGATTAGAATTGCAAGGATTTAAATCATTTGCAGATAAAACAGTATTAGAATTTATGCCAGGTATTACAACAGTAATAGGACCAAATGGATCTGGTAAAAGTAATATTTCTGATAGTATAAGATGGGTACTTGGAGAGCAAAGTATGAAATCTCTAAGAGGCTCAAAATCAGAAGATATTATATTTGCTGGAACTCAAAGTAGAAAATCGTTGGGATTTGCAGAGGCTTCAATAGTTATTGATAATACCGATGGAAAATTGCCAATAGAATATTCAGAAGTTACAGTTACAAGAAGAATATACAGAAATGGAGAATCTGGATATTATATAAATAAAACACCATGTAGGTTAAAAGACGTTTTAGAATTATTTATGGATACTGGAATTGGAAGAGATGGCTATTCTATAATAGGACAAGGAAAAATAGATGAGATTTTAAGTAATAAATCAGAAGACAGAAGAGCAATTTTTGAGGAAGCAGCAGGGATTGTAAAATATAGAGTAAGAAAAGCAGAATCAGAAAAAAAATTAGAACAAACAAAATTAAATCTACTTAGAATAAATGATATTTTAGCCGAAATAGAAGCAAATATTGAACCACTAAAAAAACAATCAGAAAAGGCTAAGAAATTTTTAGACTTAAGAGAAGAATTAAAGGGAATAGAAATAGGACTATTCTTATTTAACATAGATAATTACAAACAAAAACTAGTAGAAATTACAAAAGATATGGACGTGTTTGTAAACCAACAACAAGATGAAGAAACAAAAATGCAGAAAGTGCAAAACCTAAAAGAAGAGTTAAAAGCAAGTATAGATGAAATAACTGAAAAGATAGAAGAAACTCAAAACTTAGGATTTGAAACAAGTAAAAAGCAAGAACAAATTAATTCAGATATAAATATTGCAAATGAAAGAATATCAAATAATAAAGAAAATTATGATAGATACTTAAAAGAAATCGAAGAAGTAACAGTAAGAATTAAAGAATTAGAAGAAGAAAAGACACAAAGATTAGAAAAAAAATTAAACCTATCTTCTAATAGAGAAAAATTTGCAAAGGAATTAGAAGAAAAAGAAAAAGAACTAGAAGAATTATCTAAAAAATTATCATCAGAAGAAAAACAAATAGAAGAACAAAAGAAGAAAGTAGAAAACAATATAGATTCAAAATACGAAAAAGCAACACAAATTAATACACAAGAAGTAAATTATGAGAATTTAGAAAAAAGAGAAAAAGTAATAAAAAACGAGATAACAAATACAATATCAGAATTAGACCAAAAGAGATTAGAAAAAGATGAAATATCTAAAACGTTTTATGAAATCGAAGCAAAAAGAAATGAAGTAAGTAAAAAACTAGAGGAAATAAACGAAAAAAGAGAAGGAAGTATTGCAAAATTAAAAGAATATCAAGACAAAATAAACACATTATCTACAGAATTAAGAATAAAAGATTCAAAACTAAAATTCTTAAGTGACATGGAAAAAGAAAAAGAAGGATATATAAGAAGTGTAAAATCTTTATTGCTAGATTGTGATAAAGACGCCAATCTAAAAAAAGGTATGCACGGAGTTTTAGCAAATATATTAACAGTTCCAAAAGAATACGAAATAGCAGTAGAAACTGTACTTGGGCAAACCCTTCAAAATATAGTTACAGATACAGAAGAAGATGCAAAAAAATTAATAGAACATTTAAGAAAAAATAATTTAGGAAGAGCATCATTCTTACCAATAGCTTCTGTAAAAGGAAAAAGAGTAGATAAATTAATAAAAAACAGTTTAGGTGGAGTAGTAGGAATTGCAGCAGATTTAGTAAAAGTAGATAAAAAATATGAAGAAATAATATTAAATTTACTTGGTAGAACTGTAATTGTAGACAATATGGAAACCGCTATAATCCTTGCACGACAGAATAAATATTCATTT
>CALYZR010000062.1 GCA_945610215.1 uncultured Clostridium sp.
ACTTCAATATAGTTTCTTCCTAATCTTGATAAATCTTTTACAATAACAGTATTAAATTTCTTTTCATATAAGTCTTCTAACAATTTTTCAAATCCTGGTCTATTAAAAGTAGTTCCAGAAAATCCATCATCTGTATAATAATCATATACTTCAATATCTGAATTATCTTTTAAAAATTGATTTAATAACATTCTTTGATTTGTTATACTATTACTTTCTTCTTTATCTCCATCTTCTACTGATAATCTTATATATATTGCTGCTTTATATTGATAACTTTTCACATTATCTTTTTCTTCTTTATTATATTTACTTTGTCTAGGCATTAGTATTTCCCCCTTCCTTTACAATTTTCAAATAATCCATTGCTAATTTAAAAGCGTCTTCATACTTAAATACTAATTTAATTTTTCTACCATCATTATTGATATAAATTTTTTCTATTAAGTCATTTAACATTTCTTTTGTAATCTTCCTTTGATTTTTATATTTCATTAAAGTATCTACCCAGTTATTTTCAGCAACATTCTTATAACTTAATCTTGCCTCCATTAACTTTGCTTTTTCTTTTTTAATTTGTTCCTTTATATTTTCTTCCTCTTTAACATTCTCTCTGATAAAAGCAATATATTCTTGCTCGTCAATTTCCATATCTCTGAATTTTGTGAAATATTTTGTTCTTTCTTTATCAAGTCTTTCTAATTTATTTTTTAAATTCTCAACATTCTCTTTTATTTTGTCTGCATATTCTTTATTTTCTTTAACAGATAATCTTGCATTTTCAAATCCATTTAGTAAATCTATATGATATTTAATACTTCTAAAAATACATATTTTTAACTTGTCCACATCTATTACATAAGGTTTATCATTTTGATTATTGCATTCTTTACATTCCAATACATATTTATCAATTTCAGTATTATTTATCATACTTTTTTCTTTTATAGTTGCTACTAATGGCTTATTACAATTACTGCAAAATACAATTCCGTCAAATATAGAAATATTTTCTATTCTTCTGTTCCAATTAAACTTTCTATCTTTTCTTATTTTTTGTATATTAAAAAATCTTTCTTTTTCTATAATTGGTTCATGTGCATTTTCAATTATAATGTAATCTTCTTCATCGTTTTTTAATCTCTTATGTACTTTATAACTAATTCCTCTTGTCTTGTTTTGAACTAAATCCCCACAATAAACTCTATTATCTAATATCTTTCCGACAATACTTGCTGTCCATTGTTTTGCAACTTTACTACTTGATGATGTAATTTTTAAAATCTTACAATTATATTCGCTTGGTGTTAATACATTTTTTTCATTTAATTCTTTAGTAATTAACACATTACCAATTCCAGATTCGCATAAATCAAATATTCTTCTTACAACACTTGCTGAAGCCTTATCTACTATTAGTTTGTGTTTATTATTTTCATCTCTTATATAGCCAAAAGGTGGTATTCCTCCTATATATTTCCCCTCTTTTTTCATAACCTCAAATGTCTTTATCAATTTATCTGATACATCTTTGCAATACATTTCATTCATTATATTTTTTAAAGGAAAAATAATATCATCTACTGACTTTTTATCTTTATAACTATCTATCTTTTCACAAACAGATATAAATCTTATATTATCTTTCATAAATGAATTTATCTTATTTCCAACTTCAATATAGTTTCTTCCAAAACGAGATAAATCTTTTACTATAACTGTATTTACTATTTCTTTTTCTATATCTTTCATCATTTTCTTGAAAGCAGGTCTATCAAAAGTTGTTCCAGAAAATCCGTCATCAATATAATATTCTTTAACATTAAGTTCTTTATTTTGTTCCAAATACATATTTAAAAGTTCTTTCTGATTGATAACACTATTACTTTCTGCTTTATCTCCATCTTGAACTGATAATCTAATATATACAGCAACATTCCAAACTTTTGATTTATTTATTTCAATATCATATTTACTTTTTCTACCTCTTTTCATTTTCTAAAACCTCCTACACCCAAATAGTAGCATAACCTTTGATTTTATCCTATTTTACTAAAATTCCTCAATTCTAAAATTTACACATTTGACATTTCTCTCATTTTGTATTCATTTATTAAAGTAGCGTCTATACACTCCATTGGAGATATATTAGAATTATCTGAAAACTCCATTTCCACTACTATATTTCCAACTCTAATTGCATAAGGATTTTTAATCTTTTGAAAGAAATTAAGTATTCTCGATTCTAATGAAGTATTAGAATCTATACTAATATTATCAATTTTATCAATTCTTCTATTTGCAATATCTGCTTGTAAATTTTCTTTGCTTTTCTTTAGTTTGTATTCTAATTGATTAATTTCCTCCATAACTTTTCCTTTCAAAAAAGATGCTAGTAAAAAACTAACATCTTTCTTTATTATTTATTTTTCATATTTATTCATTAAATATTCTGCCATTCCTTCCACTCCATCTTTTGCATATAAAGTTTGTAGTGGATCTATGCACTTTTTAAAATTTCTCATATTTATTTCATTTGCTGATTTTGTTAAATTATGTAATGCAATTTCTCCATAAGCTCTTACTTGTTCCCATGTATAAAGTTCTTTACCCATTTGAAAAACCTCCTAATTTTTATTTTTCTAATTTTTTTCTTTCTTATTTGTTCTTTTTCATAATCTCTCCAGTATTGTGCTTCTTCTTCTAATTCATAAGTTCTTTCTTGTTCTGACTTACTTTTACTGCCACCTATAATTATTAAAATCATAGGTAGTCCCATTAAAAAGAATAATATTATAATCATTGAAATAATATCTAACATTTTAGCCTCCATTTTAATAGTTAAATTATTTTAACTTTAATTGTTCCATTCATTTATTAGATTGCTATTGTTTCTAGCAACATTGGTTATCTACCACCCAGAACTCTGGTTTGTACTCATTGCGTGGGACGCACCATTATAGAAACATTATGGTCTATTCCTATAACTTTACGCTCGTTCTATGACTATACAAAAGTATCCAAACTACTTCATAATAAGATAACATTCTTATTAGATATCTAAATAGTTGCTACCCCACCTAGAATGTAGTTCTTGTCGTTCTAATAAAATCTATTCAATTTTCAATGTGCATACCATAGTAGAAGTTTTTTAACCCTTCTACTATGAACAGCACAAAAAAATCGAAAAAGTGGACATCAAATTTCAAATTTTTTATAAATTTTTTTATTTCGTATCAATTCAATAGAATATGTAATCAATTCGCTCTTTAAATCCTCGTTAATTTCCCCATCATCATCTTTAGAATTACTATTTATAAGTTTCATTATTTTGTCTAATACTCTTACTAATGCTGTATCATCATATACAGCTTGTCTTAATAATTTATAAAACTCTGTATTATATTGCATTTTCTCATTCCTCCATAACCTTTTTTAATTTCTTTAAGGCTCTAGTTCGCCTTTTCTTTAAAGTTTCTATATTTTCATTTGTTATTTCAGATATTTCCTTATAACTTAGTCCCTGTGTATATAATAGGTTTAATAATTTAATTTCAGTATCATTTAAAACTCCTATAATTGATATATCTTCATTTATAACATCTTTTGAATTTGGACATTCAATTTCTTCTAGTTCAACCTCATAATCTCTCATTCTCTCATAATCTCTAAAATAATTTAATCTCATGTGATAAAGTGCTTTTTGCATATAATTTATAAATTTTGCAAGTACAACATCATCTTCTAATTCTTCATTAGACATAAAAAAAACCTCCTATTCACTCAAATTTCAGTTAATTCAAGTAATAGGAGGTCCTCTACATTTAGGAGCTAAAAACACAAAATGAGCAGAAAAGTCTATAAAATCTTTTCTACTCACTTTGAAATATGCAATTATATTGAAATCAATCAAGACAATTCTCAAATCTACACACCTCTTAATGCGTAGATTTTTAGAACATAAACATTTCTATAAAGCTACGCCAAAAAATCTCTCATAAAAATTTTTTCCTTCAGCATGTTTATGCTTAATAAGTACATAGAATGGAATTGTCTTATATAAAAACAAAAAAGCACACAATTAACCCTTAAAAGTTAGTGTATGCTTTCTAAATTATTTTTATATAATAAATAAAAATCCATCTTATCCCTCCCTGATTTTTAAAAAACATCATTGGTAATCTGATGGATTTCTCTTTCGTTTTTAATTTCATCGACATAGTACCACATTTTTTGACACAAAAACTAAATAGTTTATGAAATGCCTAAATTTATATACAAAAAGTCATTTTTTTTATTTTAGTATATGAAATATGCTATTTCATATAATGATTATAACTATCAAAATATGCTTTTTTCCGATATTTTCTGGTAATTTCAATAAAAATATATCATATTTCTATCGCAAAATTTGTCGAATTGTGCAAATATACAAATTTTTTCTGTTCGTAATAGTCTATTTCCCCTAGAATTATTATATTTGCCCTAGTAAGTGGAATAATTATATAGGGGGAAAAAAATGATAATTAAAAACTTTAAAAATAGTAGAGAAAATATTGATATAAAACAAAAAGATATTGCAGAGTTCTTTAATTTGAACTTTACTACAATATCTGGTTGGGAAACTGGAAAAGATACTATCCCATTAAGAAGATTAATTGAATATGCTAATCATTATAACTTTAGTCTTGATTACTTGTTTGGTATAACAAATAAAAATGATGAATCATATTTGCCATTAGAAATAGATATAGATTTAATATCAAAAAATCTTCGCATACTTCGTAAAAGAAATTCTATGACACAAGAAGAAGTTGCAAAGAAAATCAATACATCACAAGCAAATTATGCACACTATGAAAATTCTAAAAACTTAATACCAACAACATTTTTGTATAGTTTAACACTTGTCTATAAACCTTTTTCAATAGATAAGTTATTAGGTAGAAAAAAGCAATAGGTCTTATGCTGACTTATTGCTTTCTATTTTTGTAAATTCTAAATCTTTAAATAATTTTGGTAATGTTTCCATCACTTTATCTTGTGTTAAGAGTTTTTCCATATATTCATTAAATCCATAACCATTAACAAACATATCTCTTTTTCCTTTTGAAACAGTTAAAACAATAACAGGAATATTAAAGTTGTCTATTTCTCTTAATCTCATAAGAGTTTCTGGTCCATCACAATGACCAGAATC
>CALYZR010000063.1 GCA_945610215.1 uncultured Clostridium sp.
AAAGCAAAAATTTCAAATGAATTATATGACAAATTAAATAATAAAAAAGACGGAAAATTAATACTTGTAACATCAATAAATCCAACACCATTAGGGGAAGGAAAAACAACAATATCAATAGGATTAGCTGACGGACTATCTAAAATAAATAAAAAAGCAATACTTGCATTAAGAGAACCATCTTTAGGACCCGTATTTGGAATAAAAGGAGGAGCAACAGGTGGAGGATATGTACAAGTTGCTCCAATGGAGGAAATAAATCTTCATTTTACAGGAGATATACATGCAATAACATCAGCAAACAATTTACTTTCTGCATTAATAGATAATCATATTTTCCAAGGGAATGAATTGGGATTTGAAAAAGTAATATGGAAAAGATGTGTTGACTTAAATGATAGAGCATTAAGAAAAGTACAAATTAGTTTATCAGGAGAAAAAAATGCAGTTCCAAGAGAAGATGGATTTGATATAACAGTTGCATCAGAAATAATGGCAATATTTTGTTTAGCAGAAGACTTAAATGACTTAAAAAGAAGAATAGGAAATATAGTAGTAGGTTATAACAAAAAAGGAGAAGAAATAAGAGCAAAAGATTTAAAAGCAGAAGGTGCAATGACAGTACTTTTAAAAGACGCTATTAAACCAAACTTAGTTCAAACATTAGAAAATACACCAGCATTAATACACGGTGGGCCATTTGCAAATATTGCACATGGATGCAACAGTGTAATTGCTACAAAAATGGGAATGAAACTTGCAGATTATTGTATTACAGAAGCTGGATTTGGAGCAGATTTAGGAGCAGAAAAATTCTTAGATATTAAGTGCAAAAACTTACCAAAAACCCCAGATGCAGTAGTATGTGTAGCAACAATAAAAGCATTAAAATATCACGGTGGAATGCCAATAGAAGATATAAAAGAAGAATCTATAGAATATCTAGAAAAAGGAATACATAATTTGTTAAAGCACATAGATAATTTAAAAAATGTATTTGGATTAAATGTAGTAGTAGGAATAAATAAATACATAACAGATACAGACAAAGAAATAGAATATTTGAGAAGTAAACTAGAAGAAAAAGGAGTAAATATAAGCTTAGTAGAAGCATGGGCAAAAGGTGGAGAAGGAGCAATAGATCTAGCAGAAAAGATAGTAGATCTATGTGAAAAACCATCAGAGTTTAAATATTGTTATGACTTAAATGACAGTATAAAAGAAAAAATAGAAAAAATAGCAACAAAAATATATGGAGCGGAAGGAGTAGAATATAACGAAGAATCAGAAAAAATAATACAAGACCTAGAAAAGAATGGATATGGAAACATGCCAGTATGTATAGCAAAAACACAATACTCATTTTCAGATGATGCTAAAAACTTATTATGTGTAAATCCATTTAAAATACATGTAAAAAATGTAATACTAAAAACAGGAGCAGGGTTTATAGTAATACTTACAGGAAACATATTTACAATGCCAGGACTTCCAAAAATTCCAGCAGCAGAAAAAATAGATATAGACGAAAATGGAAATATAGTAGGAATATTCTAAAAAATTCATAAAAAAATCACTTTTGGAAATAATATTTTCAAAGGTGGTTTTTTTATGTTTAAGATATTTAAAAATAAACGAACAATAGACATTATTTTAATAATAATTTTAATAATTTCTACAATATCATATTTAGCATATAACATATTTTTTAGAGAAGATTCTAACTCCTCTTATGCGCTTTCTAAATATGGTTCTAGAAGCGATGAAGTAAAACAAATACAAACAAAATTAAAAAGATGGGGTTACTATTATGGAAATGTAGATGGGATTTACGGATCGCAAACTCTTTCAGCAGTAAAATGGTTTCAATCTAAAAATGGATTAACAGTAGACCGGAATAGCAGGACCTAAAACACTTGCAGCAATGGGAATATATTCTTCGAGCAGTTCAAATACAACAACAAATTCAAGCTCGGATTTAAATCTGCTTTCACGTTTAGTATATGCAGAAGCAAGAGGAGAACCATACTCAGGACAAGTAGCAGTAGCATCAGTTGTATTAAACAGAGTAAAAAGCTCATCATTTCCAAATACTGTTGCAGGAGTAATATATGAAAATGGAGCTTTTTCAGTTGTGAGTGATGGACAAATAAATTTAACACCAAATGAAACTGCAAAAAAAGCTGCACAAGATGCTATAAATGGATGGGACCCATCATATGGAGCAATATATTACTTCAATCCAAATACAGCAACAAACGCATGGATTTGGTCAAGACCAGTAACAGTGGTAATAGGAAATCATAGATTTTGCAAATAAAATTATTTCTTTTTGCAACAAAAATAAATTATACAAATTGTAATTTGTGTGAGGGGGAATTCTAGGGACTGTCCCTTAAAATCACCCATTCGGGGGATTTTGGGGACTGTCCTGAATTCACCCGAATGAACACAAATTACAATTTATCTAATTATTGACTTTTTACTAATATATTGATAATATATACACATCAATGGAGGAACAAATGATATTATACCCAAATATATATTTAACAAATGTAAAAGATATTACACTAGAATTATTAAATAAAAACAACATTAAAGGATTATTGTTAGATGTTGATAATACACTAATTGATTTTGACTTAAAAATATTAGAAGGCTCAAAAGAATGGATTAATGAATTAAAAGAAAACAATATCAAGTTATGCATATTATCAAATACTAACAAAATAGAAAAAGTAAAAATGGTTGCAAAAGAATTAGATATACCATATATAAATTTTGCGAAAAAGCCATTTAAAAAAGGATTTAAACGAGGTGCAGAACTGTTAAATTTAAAGCCAAAACAAATAGCTGTTGTAGGTGACCAAATAATGACAGATGTGCTTCGGTGGAAATCGAATGAAGATGTTTACAATTCTTACAAAGCCATTAGACAAAAAAGATATATTTATTACAAGAGTAAAAAGGCCTTTAGAAAATATAATAATAAAAGGATATTTAAAAAGGCAAGAAAGAAAGCAGGAGAAGAAAGATGTATTTTAATGATCTACATATATTATATTACGTTTTATTTATATTAGTAGGAGGAGCAATTGGTCAATTTATAGACTATGTAAGCAAATGCTTTATTAAGGAAAGAAAAATCTTTACAAAAGAAAGCTTTGATAAATATAAAAAAACAATGCTTCCAAATTACATATTAATTTTCGGAATAGCAATTGGTTATGCAGGACTTTTATATAAATTTGGAATACATACTAGTTTTATTGGAAATTTAGATTTAATAAAATATTTAATATTAATTCCAATGCTTGCATGTGCTTTTTATGTGGATTTAAAAGAACAAATAATACCAAATAGATTAAACTTATTGATGTTTGAAATAGGATTAGTATTTGTATTCATATATGGATTTATAAATATTAATATTTCAATAAACTTATTACTAGGAATGCTTGCAGGTGGAGGAATATTCTTAATTATAACATTAATTGGAGGATTAATTGCAGGGAAAGAAGCAATGGGAATGGGTGACGTAAAATTAATGGGTGTACTTGGATTATTCTTTGGCTTGCAAAATATTATAGTAATATCAGTTTTGGCATTTTTAATAGGTGCAATAGTAAGTATTGTTATAATGATAATAAAAAGAAAAGGTGCAGACACATATATACCATTTGGACCATTTATTGTGATTGCATCAATTATAACAATATTTATACCATTTAGTATTTTATTTACTATATTAATGGAGATATTTACATTAGGAATGTATTAATAAAAATTTAAAATATTTTGGAAGGGGGATTAAATATGAATGACAAAATTAGAACTTTAAGAGAAAGAATGAAAAGTTTAAATCTAGAAGGAATGATAGTAACTAACCCAATTAATATTAGATACTTAACTAATATTACTTCCGAAGGAACATTGCTAATAACAAGAAAAGAAAACATATTTATAACATACACAATGTACATAGAAGCAGTAAATAGTGTTCTTACTATAAATGATGACATTATTGTAATGGATTATAGAGACATAACAAAAGAAGATTATGAAAATTTCTTTACATTTTGTGAAAATGTTGGATTTGAAGAAAATTATGTAACATATGAACAATATAAAAATATAAAACAAAGATATAAAGCACATAATTTAGCAGAAACAGAAGGAATAATAGAAAAACAAAGAATAATTAAAGACGAAGAAGAAATAGATAAAATAAAAAAAGCATGTGAAATTACAGATAATTGTTTTATACATCTGTTAAATTATATAAAAAAGGGAATGACGGAAAAGCAAATTGCACTAGAAATAGAGACATATTTTAAAACACATGGAGCAGATGGAGTTTCATTTGACCCAGTAGTTGCAATAGGAGAAAATTCTTCAATTCCACATTGGGTTCCAGGAGAAAGAGCTGTAGAAATGGCAGATCCTATACTAATAGATATGGGCTGCAAATATAAAGGTTATTGTTCAGATATGACAAGAACAATTTTTATGGGGTGTATATTAGAAGAAATAAAGCCAGTGTATGATCTAGTATTAAAAAATCTAGAACTTTCAACAAGAGAAATAACAGATGGATATACAATTAAAACAGCTGCAAATATGGTGGAAAGTGATTTTAAAGTAAATGGATATCATTTAATTCATGCATTGGGGCATGGAGTAGGTTTAGAGATACATGAATTACCATATATTAGATTAAAAAATGAAGCAATTTTTAGAGAAAATATGGTTATTGCAGATGAACCAGGAATATATTTACCAGGAAGATATGGCATAAGAATAGAAGATACTTTATTAGTAACAAAAGACGGTTCAGAAAGATTAACGAAATCAGAAAGAGGATATGTTGTAATATAAAATAATGATTTTTAAACAAAGCATCACTAGTTGTGATGCTTTGTTTAATTTCCAAAAGTTGCAAAAAAATAAAAAATAAGTTATAATATTTACATAATATCGAATTGGAGGTTGTTATGAAAAGAACAGAAGAAATTTCATCAACAGAAATATTAAGTAGATATAAAGATGTAATAGGAGACGATATTGAAAATTTTTTATATTTTATAGTACATAGCAAAGAGAGCGCTGACAAACTAAGAGAAATAATGGATAAGAAAACTACTGAATATAAAGAATACCATATAGATGAGAAAGATTTAATAAAAAAAA
>CALYZR010000064.1 GCA_945610215.1 uncultured Clostridium sp.
TAATTGATATTCCTATTGCTATTATTCTTTTTTTAATATTATCACGTTTTAATAAATAGTCACTACAATTATAATAAAATGTAGGAATAGCTATTAATGGAAGATAATATAAATACCACATATAATGATTTATACTTCCTGTTGTATAATTTTTAAATACTTTTATTATCATCCAAAATATTAAGCATATTCCTATTGAAAGAGTATATTTTTTAATTGTTTTGTCAAATACTCTTATATATAATGTTGAAATCCATATTGCAAATATTACTAGGAATACTACTGATTGTTGAGCATGATCCATAATTGCTTTCCCCTTTCACTTTGCCTTCTATTTTATTGTAATTGGTTTGTTTGGCATATTTTATCACAAAAATCAAAAAAAATAAATACATATAAGTATTCTGTGTTATAACTATTCAAGCGACTTCTGTATGTACATATTCTTCTGTTCCAATATCATTTAATATAGCTTTTGATTTTTGATCTGGCATGCCAAATCTTTGAGATAAATATCTAAGTGATGCTCCAAGTTCTCCGGTCTGGTCCTCCATATTGAGATATTATAAACTTTGCTAAACGAGGATTTGGACATTTTATATTTATCGGATATTCTAAAACTTTGTTATATGTCCACATTAATAATTCCCCCTTTCCCAAGGCCATGGCTGTTCTAGCCATCTCCATTTATTGCATGGGTAGAAAATAGTAAGTGGCCCATACATTTTTTGATATTTGTCTTTTAAATTTTTTACTTGTTTGCAATATTCTCTATGCATGCAAAGTGCCTTTTGGTCATCTGGGTGTGTATCCAAATATAGTCCAAGTTCTATTATTGCAAAATCTAAACTTTTAATTTGATCAATCATTTCTAGTCTTCTTAAATCTCTTTTGTCTCTACAATCTTCTCTAACTTCTTCTTTTTTACATTCTTTACAGTCTATCATTTGTTACACCCCTTTCCAATCGTATTTGCATTTCTAATAAATTCAATTTCATCCATTGATTGACCTGGCATATATGGACTTACTAACTCTGGAAAAATTGTTCCCATTTTTAAGCCTATACAAGGTAAAAAAGTTTTATCCATAGTTTGCCATGGCACATAGCTTTGACCAAACATTGGACTTGCTGGAAACATGTTATCTTCTTCATCAAATCCACATTCACAACTGTCTTCTTGCAAAGCCATAGTATTTTGAACATAATCACAAGTATCATCTATTAAATCTTGCTTATTATTGTTCATATTATTACAACCACAAGCTCTACATTGCGTATAATTTCTATACATCATCTATTCCTCCTTTTATAGTATATATACATATATTATGAAATTTTTAAAAAAAGCGTGAAAAAGCACTTAGAAGATTTATTTCTTCTAAGTGCTTTTAAAAATATTATCTTTTAATTTTCTTTATTAACATTCCTGTTAAAATAATTGCTGTAACCCCTAAAACAGCTAAAAGAATTAAAGCTGGTAACTTGCTTTCTACTTGTGCTTTTACAACATTTGAGTTTATAAATACATTTATTTTATATTCATTTGTTGTTACTCCATCCTCTGCTGTTACTATAATTTTAATTAAATTGTCTCCTTCTTCTAAATTTTCGTTGCCTTCAATTACAAATGTAGCTTTCTCATTTTCTGTTTCTGCAGAAATTTCTAATTGCGATATTTCTTCATTTATATTTAAATTATAATTATAGATATTATTTTGAAATGATGGATATATATTAAAACCTTGAACTATTAGTGACTTTAATCTAGTGTTCATAGCTTCTTCATTTAATGTTTTTGTAACTTTAACAGTATATGTTTTTGTATTTCCAGCTTCTGCTTCTACAATAATTGTTATTGTATTTTCGCCTTCTTCTAAATCTTTATTGCCTTTAACAGTTACTGTTGCTTCAGAATCTTCTGCTTCTGCTGTTACTTTAATATTTTCTACATCAAGTCCAACAATTGCAGTATACTCTAAAGTAGTAGCCTTAAACTCTGGTGCTAAATCTGTTCCTTCCAAAACTAAACTTTTTAGATTAGCGTTTTCTGACTTTGTTTTATTACTACTGTTACTGTTATTTTGTGATTCATAACTTGGTCTACTAGTCGTTTCTGGAACTGTTGTGCTTGAATTATTTGTAAAAGGTTCTTCTTGCTTAGGTTCTTCTTTTTCTATCTCATTCTCTGGCTCTTTTTCTGTATTTTCACCTATAACATTTTCTGTTGTTTCTGAATCAGTCTCAGTTGTTGTATTGCCAGATTCTTCTATATCTGTTGCATACACAACTACTTGAAAAATTAAACTAATTAGTAATAAAATTAAAATAATTCTTTTCTTTACCATTTTTTTCTCCATTTTTTTACTTTATATTTGTACTATTCCTCCCATTACAGTATTTATATCTGCTTCTGAATCAGATAAATCTGTAACTACTTTTGCTCCGCCTGCAATTACTACCTTATCACCTTTTTGTAAAAATCCTTCTTTTTTTAATGTGTCTATACCTAAATAAACTAATTTATCTATGCTTTCTTGATGTGGGAAAAGTTTAGGAGTAATATTCCATGCAGCACCTAATTGTCTATATGTTATTTCATTTTCTGTTATTGCAAATATTGGGCATTCTGGTCCAAAGCTTGATAGCATTCTTGATGTATCTCCTGTATTTGTATATGCAATTATTGCTTTAGCATTAATATTTGCTGCTAATGTACATACAGAAAAGTTCATATTAAACTTATAATCCAAATCTTCTAAATTGTAATCTCTATTTTTAAATCTTTTCCAATATTTTAAAGATTGTTCTATTGTTATAGCAACTTTATTCATTGTTTTAACGCACTCTACAGGGTAACTTCCTGTTGCAGTTTCTCCAGATAACATTATTGCACTACTTCCATCATATATTGCATTTGCTATATCACTAACCTCTGCTCTTGTTGGCTTTGAATTTGTTATCATAGATTCTAGCATTTGTGTTGCTGTTATAACTGGCTTTCCTTGTTTATATGTCTTTTTAATAAATTGTTTTTGATATATAGGAACTTGCTCCATAGGTATTTCTACACCTAAATCTCCTCTTGCTACCATTATTCCATCAGAAACATCTAGTATTTTATCAAAATTGTCTATTCCTTCTCTGTTTTCTATTTTAGATATAACTTTTATATTCTCTCCATTGTTTTGTTTTAAAACTTCTTTAATTGCAAGAACATCTTCTGGTTTTCTTACAAAAGATGCAGCAATATAGTCAAATCCTGCTGTTATCCCATATTTTATATCTGCAATATCTTTTTCTGTTATACTTGGCAAATTTAAAATTAAATCTGGTACATTAATACTTTTTCTGTTAGTTAAATATCCCCCTTGTATAACTTCACAAACTATATCTTTATTTACTATTTCTTTTACTTTTAGTTCTATTGTTCCGTCATTAATTAAAATAGTTTTTCCTACAGAAATATCTTTGTACAATTCCTTGTATGTTATAGACACTTTTGTTTCGTCCCCTAATTCATCTGCATTTAATAATGTAAATATAGCACCTTCTTTTAGTAAAACTTTTTTATCATCTTTAAATTTACCAATTCTTATTTCTGGTCCTTGTGTATCTAATAGAAGAGGTATTGGTAATCCTAGTTCTCCTCTAATCCATTTAAATACATTTATCCTTTCCTCTTGGTCTTGGTAATTTCCATGTGAAAAATTTATTCTTCCAACATTCATGCCCGCATGCATAAGCTCTTTTAAAACTTCTGGATTATCTGTTGCTGGTCCTAAAGTACATACTATTTTAGTTTTTCTCATCATATTCCCATTCCTCGTTTTTTAAAATTTTTTGTGGATTCAAAGTAGATATTTTTTCAAATCTTGAATCTCCTATTAATTTTTTTATTTTTTTAATAGCTTCTGGTACAAGTAAATATATTTGATTTGGTCTGTGGCAATCACTTCCCAAAAAGTCTACCAGATTATTTTTTAACAATTTTTTAACTGTCTTTTTAGCTTTATCTCCATATAGTCCTAAAATACTAGCATAATTGCATTGAATTAATGCTCCTTTAGAAATATACTCTTCTACCAATTCTGGATTTTCTTGAACACATTTATATCTTTCTGGATGAGCTATTATTGGTTTAATAGAAATACTCTCCAAAAAGTATAAAACATAGTCTAAGTTTTTTACTGTTGAACTAAGTGGTAATTCTATTAGCATGTATCTACTATTTGCCAATGTTAATAATCTTTTCTCTTTTATAAGATTTTCCATTTGGCATGATATGTAAATTTCCATTCCAGAATGTAAATTTACATCAATACCTTTTTTTTCTAGAACCTCTTGCAATTTTTCTTTCCAAAAGATTAATTCTTTGGAATTAGTCTCATAGCTATTTAGTAGAAAATGCGAAGTTAATATTATATCTGTAAAACCTAGTTTTCTTGCTTCTTCTATCATTTCAAAAGTTTCTCTTACACTTGATGAACCATCATCTACATTTGGAATTATATGTGAATGCACATCTATCATATATTTACTCCTACTATTTATCCTTTAAAAATTCATCTAATTGATTTAATATATCTTCTTTTTTAGCTTTTGTTATTTTGGAAGAATCATTCGTATAAAAATTTTTTTCTTGATTTTCTCTCTTTGTATTAGTTGTCATTGCCGTTGAACCATAATAATAACTTGATTCATATTTTGCAACATTTACTGGTACTTTATTAATAACTACACCAGCAATTTTTCCACCAACATTTTCTATATCTCTTTTTACCTTTGCTAAATTATCTTTTTTAGTTGATTTATGTGATGTTACAATTATAGTTGAATCAACAATTCTAGCTAATATTAATGCATCAGTAACAATTAACCCTGGTGTTCCATCTAGTATTACAATATCAAAAATCTCTTTCAGCTTATCTATCATAGCCAAAGTTTTTTCTGAAGCTAGTAGCTCAGAAGGATTTGGTGGTACATTTCCACATGGTATTAAAAATAAATTATCTATTGAAGTTGGTTTTATATAATGAATAATCCCTTCTTTATTATCTGAGACCACTTCATCTATTCCAGATAAATAATTTGATAATGCTGGAATATTATCTGCTTGAAAGTTTGTGTGAAGACTAGCTTTTCTCATATCAGCATCAAC
>CALYZR010000065.1 GCA_945610215.1 uncultured Clostridium sp.
AATATTTCAATAATAAGATATTTAAGTTACAATAATATAAAAAGGCGAATTATGTATTATAATACATGTGAGGTGGTATAGTTGAGAACAAAAGAAAAAACAAGAAAATATATATCAATTTTAGTAACCATTTTAATAATACTTAGCTTTAATACAAGTTATGCAAACATAGATTCAAAATTAATTCAAAAATCACAAGAACTTGAGAATTTAAAAAGCCAATCAGAAGAGCAAAAAAACTCTCAAGAATTTACATATAACAATATAAATCTAATTGATAGTGTAAAAAGATCAACATATAATAAACTAGTAGGAGACACATTTACTTTAGAGAGTAAATACTCATTGGTTGACAAATTACCAAAAGATAGCTTAGCAATAAGAGACCAAAAAAATACAAGTCTATGCTGGGCATTTTCATATGCAAATGTATTGGATGCAACTGCTGCATTGAAAAATAAAAAAGCATATAGATTTTCGGCGATACATTCGGATTATGTAGCTACAAAATATTTTAATAAAGCAGCAGGTGGGGATGGAAATTTTGAGATAGCATTAGCAACATCAGTTTCTGGCGAAGGACCTATATATGAAGAAGATATGCCTTTTGACGATTATTATAAAGAAAAAGAAATAACATCATACGAAATTTCATATGATGGAGTTGCTTCAGAAGATTTACAAGCAAGAGCAAAAATTAACGAAACATATATTTCTCCAGCTATATATAAATCATATGACGGAACATCAATTAAATATCAAGATTCGAAAAATAGTGAAACCCAATATTCAGAAGATGAAGTAAAAGCAATAAGAACACAAATAAAACAGTATATAAAAAATTATGGAGCACTATTTACGAGTACATACTTACCAACTGACGAAGAGGAGTTCGCTAAAACATTTAAAATAAACGAAGATAATAGCATTTCTTATTGTTGTAAAAACACAAGTTTTGCTCAAAATCATGCTGTAACAATAATTGGCTGGGATGATAACTATAGTAAAGATAATTTTGCAGATTCATCATATAAACCTTTAAATGATGGAGCATATTTAGTACTTAATTCAGCAGGAGATTCAGCTCCATATTATTACATATCATATGAAGATTATTTTATAGAGCAGTTTATTAGAGGAATAAAAGATTTACAAGTTTATTCAGAAGAGAAGAAAAATTACGATAATCTATATCAATATGATGAATTAGGACAATCGTTTTATTATTATGAAATTGGAGAAGAAGGAAATTTACTAGATAAGGTATATGCTTCAAACGTATTTTCAAGAAAAGACAAAACTAAAAAAGAATATTTAACAGAAATAGGAATATATGTTCCAATTACTGAAGGGATAGAGATATACGTTGATGCTGAAGACGGAGATATGAAAAACTATGGAGAAGTAGTTGCAGCATATACGGGAAAAGATGCATTAGAAACTGGATATCATTCAATAAAATTGGGAAATCCAATAGAAATAACAGGAGAAAAATTTGCTGTAATTATAAAATATATTAATGGAGAGTGTGCAGCATATTCTATAGAATGCAATATAGAAGCCTCAGGATTAAGCAGTTCAGAATTATATTCAAAAGCAAAAGCAGAAGTTGGGCAAAGTTTTCTTTCAATAGACGGAAATAGTTGGAAAGATATCAATGGATATGAAATACCATTCTATGATTTAGAAACAAACACATTAGTACAAAAAACATATAAAAATACAAATGCATGTATAAAGGCATTTACAACAGTAGAAAAAGAAGAAATTCCAGTTCCAGTAACAGGAGTAACATTAGATAAAGAAGAATTAACAATAGAAAAAGGAAAAACAGAAACTATAAAAGCAACAGTAGCACCAACAGATGCAACAAATAAAAATGTAAAATGGGAGAGTTCAGATGAAAGCATAGCAACTGTAAATTCAGGTGTAATAACAGGAGTAAAAGAAGGAAAAGCAGATATAACAGCAACAACAGAAGATGGAAACAAAGTAGCCACATGTGAAGTAACAGTAATAGAACCAACAGAAGAACCAGTCCCAGTAACAGGAGTAACATTAGATAAAGAAGAATTAACAATAGAAAAAGGAAAAACAGAAACTATAAAAGCAACAGTAGCACCAACAGATGCAACAAATAAAAATGTAAAATGGGAGAGTTCAGATGAAAGCATAGCAACTGTAAATTCAGGTGTAATAACAGGAGTAAAAGAAGGAAAAGCAGATATAACAGCAACAACAGAAGATGGAAACAAAGTAGCCACATGCGAAGTAACAGTAATAGAACCAACAGAAAAACCAGTTTCAGTAGAATCAATAGAACTTAACAAAACAAAAGAAAGTATAGAAGTAGAATCTAAATTAAATTTGATTGTGACATTTAATCCGACAAATGCAACAAACAGAAATGTAAAATGGACGAGCTCAAACGAAAAAGTAGCAACGGTAAACAGTAATGGTGTTGTGACAGGATTAAGCGAGGGAAAAGCAACAATAACAGTAATAAGCGAAGATGGAAATAAAGAAGCTACATGTGAAGTAACTGTTACCAAAAAAATTAATAAAGATGATGACATCTACAAAGAAAATGATAATAAAGAGTCAACAGAAAAAGATGATACAGTTGCAAAAGAAAAATTACCAGATACAGGTAAAATTCTAATTTATATTATAATTCTAGGAGTTTTAACATTTTCAACAATCAAATTTGTAAGTTATAGAAAATACAAAAACATATAAACAACGGACTTCCAATATTAAAATGGCAAGTAGAACATTAATAAAAAACTAAGAGATTACATTAATTAAATGCAATCTCTTAGTTTTTTACTTTTATTTATTTTCTTTTGCATTTTCTGCATAACGTTTTAATTTTTCATAAGCTAAATACTTTATTGTACCAGCAGGAAATTTACCATCTTTGTTTTTCTTACCAGCAGGTACACCTGTCAAAATTTCTATTCCTTCATCAATAGAAGAAATAGCATATATATGGAATTTACCTTCTTTAACACTATTAATTACCTCATCTGAAAGATTTAAATTTTTAACATTTTGTATAGGCATTATTACACCATGTTCGCCAGTTAATCCTCGTGTTTTACAAACTTGATAAAAACCTTCTATTTTTTCGTTAATTCCACCGATTGGTTGGATATGACCTTTTTGGTCAACAGAACCTGTAACAGCAATTGATTGCTTAATTGGTATCTCTGATAGACTAGAAAGAATAGCATATAATTCTGTACTAGAAGCACTATCCCCATCCACTCCATTATATAATTGTTCAAAACAAAGGCTAGCAGTAAGTGATAATGGAAAGTCTTGGGCAAATGTTTCCCCTAAATATCCAGAAAGTATTAATATACCTTTTGAATGAGAACTTCCTGACATTTCAACTTCTCGTTCTATGTTTACTATTCCACTTTTACCCATATAAGTATTTGCGGTAATTTTTGCTGGCTTTCCAAATGTATAATCACCAATTGTCATTACAGTAAGTCCATTTATTACACCTATTTCAGAACCTTCAGTACTTATAAGTAAAGTATTTTCTTTAATCATTTCCATATATAAAGAGTCATATTTTTTAACTCTGTCTACTCTTTCAGCAAGAGTTTTTTCAATAAATTCACTAGTTACAAGTTTCTTTTTAGCAAGTCTTGCCCAAGTTGAAGATTCTGCAATAATTTCACCAATTTCATTAAACCTAGTAGAAAGTTTATCTTGATTATCAGACAATCTAGAAGTATATTCAACAAGTTTTGCCATTGCACCTTTATCCAATGGAAGCATTCCTTCTTTTTCTGAAAAGCTGTGAACAAATTTAGCAAGTTTCATTATATTAGCATCTGTCCTTGGAGCAGTTTCTTCAAATTCCACTTTAATTTTAAATAACTTTTTAAAATCAGGATCCATTGAAAGCAAAGTATGATAAATATTTGAGTCTCCTAATAATAAAACTTTAACATTTAAAGGAATAGGTTCAGGTTTTAAAGAAATCATTACCATATATGAACGTTGTTCCATATTGTTTTCTATACTTATTTCTTTAACCAATAAAGCCTTTTTTAAAGTATCATAGCAGATTGGATTAGCAAGCAAATCACTAGCTTGTAATATAATATAACCACCATTTGCCTTATGTAAAAGACCTGGCTTTAACATTGTAAAATCAGTTTTAAGCATTCCATATTGATTTTCATATTCTAATTTTCCAAAAAGATTGTGATATAAATAATTAGAATCCATTATAACAGGACTACCAGTTAAATTGCTGTTATCTATAAAAAGATTTACTCTGTAATTTAACCAAGGTTTTACAATTTCTTGTTTTAATGTTTGTGCCTTTGTTTCTGGAACCTCTTCTTTTATAAATAAAGGCAAGTTCTTTAATATATCGGCTTTAATACAATCAAAGAAATGAGCTATTTTTGCATTCTTTTTATATTTTGCTTTTAATGGATTTACATGTGAATTAATTGTTATTAATGCAATATTAGATTGCCATTCGTCAATTTTTTTTATGTTTTCTTTTTCTAAAACTTTAATTTGATTTATTGCTTCAATAATTTGTTCTTGAACTTTTATAGAATTTTCTTCAAATTGTTTTCTAGTCTTTTCATCTAATTTTTCAAATTCTTCTTCTTCAATAGTTTTGCCATTTAAAATAGGCATCATATATACACCATTTTGAGCAGTTTTAACTTGAAAACCACTTTTCATAGATTGCTTATTTAATTTTTCTAATAAAGCAGTTTTCTTTTGTTCAAAATCGCTTTGCATTAAAGATTTTTGCTTATCAAAATCTTCGTTTCCAAATGTTAATTTAATGTCTCTTTTTATATCATTTATAAAAGAAACCATATCGTCTCTAAATTCTTTACCCTTTCCAGCTGGTAAAGAAACGGCAATAGGTTCATTTGGTTCTTCAAAGTTGTATATATAACACCAATCATCAGGTGTTTTTTTCTTTGCGGCAATTTTAGTTACATAGTTTTTGGTATACATTGTTTTACCAACCCCAGAAGGTCCTTCTAGATATAAATTGTAACCTTTTGCTTCAACATCTAATCCAAATTCTAAAGCTTTAATACCTCTATCTTGGCCATAAATTAAATCTTTACTATCCAAATCATCTGTT
>CALYZR010000066.1 GCA_945610215.1 uncultured Clostridium sp.
TCTATCCCTAATATTGATATTGCAATTAAAAATCTTGAATCTAATTTTGCTTTAACTGCTTTAGATTTATTAGAAATTGGTAGTATTTTAAAAACTTCTAGAGAATTAAGAGAATATTTTCTTAATGAAGATTGTAGTTTAATATTAGATTCTTGTGACTTAATATATATTAACAAATTACTAGAAAAAGAAATATTTGATAAGATTTTAGATGAGAATACAATTGCAGATAATGCTTCTTCTAAATTAAGTTCTATTAGAAAATCTCAAAAAAATCTAGGTGTAGAAATTAAGAATAAACTAAATTCAATAGTTCATTCTAATACTTATTCAAAATATCTTCAAGATAGCATTGTTACAATAAAAAATGAAAGATATGTAATACCCGTAAAAGAAGAATATAGAAGTCAAATTAAGGGATTTGTTCATGATGTTTCTTCTAGTGGGTCTACCATTTTTATTGAACCCCTTGCTGTTTTTGAGCTTAATAATGAATTAAATAATTTAAAAGCTGAAGAAGCAATAGAAATTGCAAAAATTTTAACAGAGCTTTCCAAAAAACTTATGATAATCACTAATGAATTAAAAAACAATATTCAATTAATTGGCCAACTTGATTTTATATTTTCAAAAGCAAGTTTTAGTAAAAAGCTAAATGGAATAAAACCTAATATCAATAATGAAAAATATATTAATTTAATTCAAGCTCGTCATCCTTTAATTGACGAAAGTAAAGTTGTTCCAATAGATATTTCCATTGGAAAAGATTATTCTTCTCTTATAATTACAGGTCCGAATACTGGTGGAAAAACAGTTTGTTTAAAAACTACAGGGCTTTTACTTTTAATGGCATATAGTGGAATTCTAATTCCTTGCAAAGAAAATAGTAGTATTTATGTTTTTGACAATATTTTTGCAGATATTGGTGATGAGCAGAGCATTGCCGAATCTTTAAGTACTTTTTCTTCTCATATTTTAAATATTGTTGAAATCGCTAAAAATGCAACTCAAAACAGTCTTATTCTTTTAGACGAACTTGGTTCTGGTACTGATCCAATAGAAGGAAGTCATTTGGCAATAAGCATTTTAGACTATTTTTATAATTTGGGAGCAATTGTAATTAGTACTACTCATTATGAGGAATTAAAGCAATATGCAATTATTACAAATGGCTTTGAAAACGCAAGTTTTGAGTTTGATTTGGAAACACTATCTCCAACATATAAACTATTAATTGGTATTCCTGGTAAAAGTAATGCTTTTGAAATAAGCGAAAGACTTGGTTTGAAAGGAAGTATTTTAGATAAAGCTAGATCTTTAATTGATAATGATAATATTTGCATAGAAGATTTATTAAAAGAAATTTACAATAATCAAATTGAAATAGAAAAACAAAAAGAAGAAATATCTAAAAATTTACGACAAGTAGAAATGCTTAGAAAAAAACTCGAAACCGATTATTCAGATTCAGAAGAGAAAGCTATTCTTATGGTAGAAAATGCAAAAAAAGAAGCACGTGATATATTGTTAGATGTTCAAGATGAAGCAACCCAAATAATAAAGAAAATGAATAGTCTTTCAAAGAAAAATAGCAAAACTTCTCTTCAAGAAATGTATGATTTAAAAAATAAAGTAACTGATAAAATAAAAGATTTTTCTATTAATAATAAAAATCAAAAAGGTAATTTAAGTACAGATGAAATTAAGCTTGGAATGCAAGTTTACGTTATTCCTCTTGGCAAAAATGGAACTATAGTAAAACTTCCTAATGCCTCTTCTGAAGTAGAAATTCAAGTCGGAAGTTTGAAAACAACTGTAACTATTGATAAATTAGTTAAAACAAAACAAGAAGTTTTAAAACCTATTCAACCTGCAAAAAACAAATCACTAATAAAATCCAAAAACATATCTAACGAAATAAATGTAATTGGATTAACAGTAGACGAAGCAATCCCAATAGTAGACAAGTATTTAGATGACGCAAACATTGCAAAATTAGAAACAGTAAGAATTGTTCATGGAAAAGGGACTGGAAAACTAAAAGTAGGAATTCATACATTTTTAAAAAAGCACCCACATGTTAAATCTTATAGAATGGGAACATTTGGTGACGGTGAAATGGGAGTAACAGTTGTAACAATAAAGTAAATTAAAATAACAATAAGAGGGAAAAAGGGGACTGTCCCCTTTTTCCCTCTTATTGTTATTTTAATTTTGTTTTCATCCATTTTATTCTTTCTTGGTGTAATTTTTCTCCAAATTTTTTACCTTGTATATTATTATATTTTTTATTTATATATTCTCCATCTATTTTTGTTAAAAGCTCTTGTCCTATTTCTTCGAATGTGCATTTTTCTTTTTCTTCTTTACTTAAAATTCCTGTTCTGTTTCTATCACAATATACTACTATTTGCAATCCATGTAACCCCAATACAGATTTATCCACTCTTTCTAAAAAAGCAACTTGCTTTTCTGGTGTCATTTTACTAAATATTCCGTCCTCTCATGTGCTCTTTGCATGCTGTAACCCCTGCTTTTTTCCAAGATGTTGGCACTCCTATTCTATTGGATAATTTTTTTTCAGCTTCTACTCCTCTTTCATCATGTCCATAATGATGTGGTAATATTTCTTTTGGAGTTAATCCTTTTCCTAAATCGTGAACTAATGCACAATATCTTATCATTAAATCATTTGTTAGTTTAGCACTATTATCAACCACAAGCATTGTATGGTTATAACTGTCTCCTTCCGGATGGTATTCTATTGGTTGAATACTTCCTATTAAATCATATATTTCTTTAAAATGTATTTCTAAAACCTCTGATTCTCTTAACAGATTAAAAAATATTGATGGCTTTTGCGTAGCTAGTGCTTTCTTAAATTCACAAAATACTCTTTCTTTTGATAGCAAATTTAATTCGTCTTTTAATTTATTCATCATTTTTATAGTTTCTTCTTCTACTTTAAAATTAAGTTCACTTGCAAATCTAGCTACTCTATATACTCTTAATGGATCTTCTTTAAAAGCTTTACTTGTTGCTCTTATTATTTTGTTTTTTAAGTCCTTTTGACCATTAAATGGATCTATTATTTCTTTTGTTAATACATCTTGTGCTATTGAATTAATTGTTATATCTCTTCTTGCTAAATCCTCTTCAATAGTTATATTTTTATTTGTTGTAATTTCAAATTCCTTATGCCCTTTTCCTGTCTTTTTCTCTGTCCTAGCAAGAGCAAATTCATGTCCTCCTAAATCGAAAACTTCAAAGGCTTTTCCTCTTATATGTGCATTTGGAAATAACTTTATAAATTTTTCTTTTTTCAAACCGACCACACAATAATCTTCATCAAAAATAGGCCTATTTAATAGCGTATCTCTTAATGCTCCTCCTACTAAATAAAGCCTACCTCCATGCTCTTCAATTAATTTTGCAATTTTTAGAACTTCCATGTTTTTAACCTTTATATTTAATATTCTACTTTTTTAATTTATTTATGCAATTATATTATCATAAGTTCTGTTAATTTGCAATTTTCCATTTTATTCCTGTAAATTATTTACATTTATTATGCTTATATGTTATACTGGTCTTGCCTTTCACCTAAAGGTAGAAAGGAAGTTGTCTACACAAATGAAAAATTTTCTTAAAGTTTTGGTCTTATTATTAATACTTCTAATATTGAAAGAATTAGATACATAAGGCAAAAGACACTAGTTGCAGCTAGTGTCTTTTTTTGTCTACACAAATGAATTTTCTTAAAATTTTCTTTTCATATATATTATATTTATTTTTACAATATTTGTCAATACCTATTTTACAAATTTCTTGCCATTTGGATTCCTGAACATGATGCCATCATTAATCCTCTTGTCATTCCTCCTCCATCTCCTATTGAGTATAATCCTTTTATATTTGTTTCAAATTGCTCATTTATTATTACTTTATTACTATAAAATTTTATTTCTGGTGCATATAAAAGGTTGTCTGGATTTGCAAATCCTTCTACAACTTTGTCTATTGCTCTTATAAAGTCTAATATGCTTACCATTGTTCTATAACCTAATGCAAATGTAATATCACCTGCTACTGCTGATTTTAATGTTGGTTCTACAGAATTTCTTTCTAATTCGTAATCCCAAGTTCTTTTTCCTCTATAAATATCTCCTAATCTTTGGACTACTATATTTCCTGCACCTAAGTCATTTAAGTTTTGAGCTACATTTCGACCATATCCAATTGGTTTATCAAATGGATGTGTAAAATGATGTGATACTAGTATTGCTAAGTTAGTATTTGTACTTTTTCTTTCTTTGTATGAATGACCATTTACTAATGTTAAGTTGTTATCATATACTTCTGCTGATACAAAGCCACTTGGATTTTGGCAGAATGTTCTTACTTTATCTCTAAATGGTCCTACTCTTCCAACAAATTTTGCTTCATACATATACTTATTTACATCTTTCATAACTTCGTCTGGAAGTTCATATCTAACACCAATATCTACTATTCCTGTATCTGTTTTTATTCCATGTTTATTACACATGTCTACTAACCAATTTGCACCTTTTCTTCCAACTGCTAATACTACTTTATTTGCATATACACTTTCTAATGGATATTCTTCATTTTCTATATATTTTGCATCTTTTATTTTAACACCTTTTATTGTACCGTCTTCTACTATTAAATCACTAACAGTTGTTCCAAATAGCATTTCTACGCCATTATCTTCTATATATTTTTCTAATCTTCCATATACTTCGTGACTTTTTTCTGTTCCTAAATGTCTTATTGGAATATTTATTAATCTTATTCCATCTTTTTCTGCTCTTTTTGAAATTTTAGCTATTTCTTCTTGATATTCTACACCTTCTAGTTTTTTATCTGCACCAAAATCTAAATAAATTTTATCTGTATAATCTATTAATTCTTTTGTTTTTGGAACTCCTATATATTTATGCAAAATTCCTCCAACATGAATATCATCATCTTTACTATCATATAATGATAATTTACCATCAGAAAAAGCACCTGCTCCTGAAAATCCATTTGTTATATTACACATTGGTTTACAATGTATACATTTTTTTGTTTTTTCTATTGGACAAT
>CALYZR010000067.1 GCA_945610215.1 uncultured Clostridium sp.
GGTGATTTTAAGGGACAGTCCCTAGAATTCCCCCTCACACAAATTACAATTTATAAAGGAGATTTTATGAGAAATTTTATTGCTAGTATTTTAATTGGTGCAGGTGCTATTCTTCCAGGAATAAGTAGTGGCGTACTTTTGTGTTCTTTTCGGTCTTTATGAAAAATTACTAAATTCTGTTTTAAATTTTTTTAAAGATGTTAAAAAAAATTTTACTTTTTTATTTCCTATTTGTTTAGGAGTTTTTGTTGGTATATTTTTATTTGGAAATGTGTTAAAATTTCTTTTTAATAAATATTATATGCCAACTTCATTTATATTTATTGGATTAATTCTTGGTAGTATTCCTTTGATAGTAAAACAAGCCAATTTAAAAAAAGTAAATTTTTCGCATATTATTTGCATGCTTCTTACTTTTTCTTTTAGTTTGTATTTGGTTGCTCTTGAAGATAATATTACAAACAGTTTAAATATTAATTGTAACTCTTATCTAATTATTGCAGGTATAATTACTTCTGCTGGCATTATTATTCCTGGTGTTAGTAAAACTGTGATTTTAATGCTCCTTGGAATTTACGAAATTTATCTTTCTGCAATAGCCAGTTTAAATTTATCTATTTTGATACCTATTGGTATTGGTTTTTTAATTGGAGGAATTATATTTTTATTTTTAATGAATTTTCTATTTAAAATAGCAAAGTCGTATACATACTTTGCTATAATTGGTTTTATATTAGGTTCTATTTTTGTAGTTTACCCTGGTTTTTCGTTTAATCTTGAAGGAGTTATTTCTATAATTCTTTTTGCTATATCGTTTATTTTAGCATATAAATTATCTAGTTAATTATTCAAATCTGTCTACTACCTCTATTTTATTGCCTCTTAAAAATTCTGGAACAAGCATCCTTTTTGAATTTTCTCCTTGTATTTCTAGGACTTTTATTATTCCTTCTTTTGCCATTATATATATTGCTTCTTTTTTATCTATATATAACACTGTCCCTGGGTCTATTTCTAAAAATCTATATTCGTATTCTTTAAATTCAGGATATTTATTTATAAATTCATCTATTGATAGTTTGTCTACCTTCCAAAATTTTATTTTCTTTTCATTTAATACTGAATATGCTCCCATTATTGGATTTAAGCCTCTTACTAAATTTTTTATTTCTTCCGCTGTTTTGTTTTCCCAGTCTATTTTCGCTTGTGATTTTTCAAGCATTGGAGCAAGTGTAAATTCCTTTGGTTGTTTTATTCTTGGTGCAGTTTTATTTTCTATTTTTTCTAATGTTTCTACTAAAAGGTCTGCTCCTATTTTTGATAATCTATCCCATAATTCCCCTGATGTTTCGTCTTTATTTATTTTTGTTTTTGTTTGTAATATTATATCTCCTGAATCCATTCCTTCATCCAAATACATTGTTGTAACACCAGTTTCTTTGTCTCCGTTTAAAATTGCCCATTGTATTGGTGCTGAACCTCTGTATTTTGGAAGTAGCGATGGATGAACATTTATACATCCATATTTAGGAATTTCTAGAATTTCTTTTGGTATTATTCTTCCATATGCTACAACGCAAATAACATCTGGATTTATGTTTTTTAGTATATCTACTATCTCTTTATTTTCTCTTAATTTTTCTGGTTGATATACTTTTATACCTTTTTCTATTGCATATTCTTTTACTTCGCATGGAATTAATTTCATTCCTCTTCCTTTTGGCTTGTCAGGGACTGTTACTACTGCTGGAATTTCATACTTAGCATTATATATTGCTTCTAGCGAATCTCTTGCAAAATCTGGGGTTCCCATGAATACTATTTTCATGTTTTTCCTCCTTTTTATTCTTTACCATTTTCTGGTGTTAATATTTCCATTGTTCCTGGTATTATTTTATCTATAAAAACTTCTCCGTTTAAATGATCCATTTCGTGTGATATTGCTTGTGCAAATAGGTCTTTTGCTTTTAATTCAAATTTTTCTCCCTTTTCATTTAATGCTCTTATAATTACTTCTTTTGGCCTTACTATTTTTGCGAATTTATTTGGAAAACTTAAACAGCCTTCTTCTACTGTTTGTTCTCCTTTTGTTTTTATAATTTCTGGGTTTATAAAAACATATGGCTCTACATTTTCTTCGTATAAATCTATTATAAATATCCTTTTCAATACTCCGACTTGTACTGCTGCTAGTCCAACGCCTTGATATTTATGCAAAGTTTCTATCATATCTCTTATTAGTTCATGTATTTTTTCATCAATTACTTCAACTTCTCTTGATTTCTTTTTTAGTATTTCGTCTCCTTCTTCTCTTATTATTCTTATTGCCATATTTTTTCCCCCCTTAATTCATATTATTTGGATTAACATCTACAATAACTCTTGTATTTTTAAATTTTAAATTATAGTATTTTTCTAATACTGAATTTAATAAGTTTATTATATTATTATTTAGATTGCACTTAATAATTATTCTCCATCTATATTTGTTTTTTATTTTGCTAATTGGTGCTGCAACTGGTTTATATACCTCTATTTTTGCTTTATATTTAGAATTTTCCTTATTTATTAATTCATAGATTTTTTTAGAAGCTTTTTCTACTTCTCTTATTGAATCAGAACTTACTCCAATCATTATTATATCGCAAAATGGTGGGTATTTCAACTGTCTTCTTAGCTCTATTTCTGTTTGGTAAAACATATCATAATTTTGTTCTTTTGCATATTTAATACAAAAATTATCTGGGTTATATGTTTGTATTATTACTTGTCCATCATTTGATTCTCTCCCTGCTCTTCCGTGCTACTTGTGTAAGCAAATCAAAAGTTCTTTCGTTAGCTCTAAAATCCTCTATGTTTAAGCTTCCATCTGCTGCAATTACTCCAACTAAATTTACATTTGGAAAATGATGACCTTTTACTACCATTTGTGTTCCTATTAAAATATCTATATTTTCATTTTTAAATTTATTTAATATTGTTTCGTGAGAATTTTTTTTGGTAACTGTATCTATATCCATTCTTATTGTTGTTGCCTGTGGGAAAATTTTATTTATTTCGTTTTCTAATTTTTCTGTTCCTGTTCCAAAAAATTTTATGTTTTTACTTTTACAACTAGGACAAGTTTTTACATTGTTTATTTCGTAGCCACAATAATGGCATTTTAACGTGTTTGTGTGTTCATGGTATGTTAAACTTATATTACATCTTTTACATTTTAATGTGTAACCACAATCTCTACACATAACAAAAGTAGAATATCCTCTTCTATTTAAAAATAAAATTATTTGTTTTTTATTTTTTAAATTTTCTTCTATTTTTTCGTATAATCTATTACTTATTATTGACCTATTTCCGTTTGCTAATTCTTCTTTTAAATCTACTATTTCTACTTTTGGAAGATTAGAATTATTTGCTCTTTTTGTAAGTTTTATTAGTTCTATTTCTCCATTTTGAGCTTTTGTAAATGTTACCATATCTGGTGTTGCACTACCGTAATACTAATGGTATATTATTTTTCTTTGCCAGATATTTAGCTATGTCTTGTGCTTTATACCTAGGTGACATATCAGATTTATATGAAGAGTCATGCTCTTCGTCTATTATTATTATTCCCAAATTTTGTACTGGTGCAAAAATTGCAGATCTTGCACCTATTACTATTTTAGCTTTTCCACTTCTTATATTCTTCCATTGATCAAATCTTTCTCCTTGTGAAAGTTTGCTATGTAGTACTGCTATGCAATCTCCAAATCTTGCTAAAAACCTGTCTACCATTTGTGGTGTAAGTGATATCTCTGGTACCAATATAATCGCTGTTTTATTATTTTTTAGTGTATTTTCTATTATTTGCAAGTATATTTCTGTTTTACCGTGAGCCTGTTACTCCATATATAAGGAATTCTTTAAATTTACTATCTACTATTTTGTTATATGCATTTTGTTGTTCTTGAGTTAATTTTAATGCTTTATCTTTTTTTACATCTTTATGTATAAATGGATTTCTTTCTACTTTTTCTTGTTTTATTTCTATATATTCATTTTTTATTAGTGTATTTATTATGCTTCTAGAAGTTTCTGTTATGTATTGTAAGTCAACTACATGTATTCCTTCGTTTTCAAATAGGAATCTTAATAGTTTTATTTGCTTTGCTGATTTTATTTTTTTACTTTCAATATCAAATTCTATTTCGTCTTTGCTTTTTTTTAGGTATACAAAGCTTCCTGTTTTATCCTTAACTCTATTATCTATATTTGTGCTGGTTGCTCCTGGTGGAAGCATTAATTTTATACAATCTGATATGTTACAAAAATATCTCCTAGACATAAGCTTTGCAAGCTCTATGTTATCTTTTGTTAGTATGTTGTCTTCTATTTTTATAATTTCCTTATTTGCAAATTCTGATTCTTTTTTTATACCTATAACAAATCCTTCTTTTTGCTTTGTTTTTCCAAATGGTACAAAAACTCTAGACCCTATTTTTATTTGATTTAAGATAGAGTCTGGAATTATATAATCATATGTTTTATTTAATTCTTTTGCTATTGTATTTATTATAACTTCTGCTACCATTTTTTCTCCTTTGGGTATTAGTATATCAAAAATATTGATTATTAACAAGAATGTGCTATTGATTTTTGCTCTAAATTGTACTAAAATATTGTTTACAAATTGAATTTGTATATTATTTTTGATAGGAGATTTTTATGACTAGTAAACAAAGAGCATATTTAAGAAGTTTAGCAAATAGTATTGATGCTATTTTTCAAATTGGTAAAAATGGAATAAATGATAATTTAATTAAGCAATTAAATGATGCATTAGAAGTAAGGGAATTAATTAAAATAACTGTTTTAGAAACTGCTCCAGCTTCTGCAAAAGATTTATCCTTTGAAATTTCTAAAAGGACAAATTCTATAACAATTCAAGTAATTGGTAATAAGATTACTTTATTTAGGCAAAAAGAAAAAGATTCTAAAATAAATTTGCCAACATAAAAATTAAAGAGGTTTGAATATACAATTATATTCAAACCCT
>CALYZR010000068.1 GCA_945610215.1 uncultured Clostridium sp.
ATCTACTGATGCAATTTCTACCTTATTTATCAAATCAAAAAACCTCCTTTAGAAATAATTACTAATTTAATTATTTCCAAAAGTTCTGTTTTTATTCTACACAAATGTATTCTTTTATATTCTCAAATTTCGAATCACCTATTCCTGACACATTTTTTATATCTTCTATGTTTTTAAATTTCCCATGTTCGTTTCTATAATTAATTATCTTTAATGCTGTTGATGGTCCTATTCCTGGTAATGTCTCAATTTCTGTTTGCGTAGCTTTATTTATGTTTATTTTTACTTCTTTTTCTTCGTTTCCTTCTATTATAATATTATTTCCTGGTTCATCTTTTACAATATCTTCTTGCTCTTTTTCATTCACATTAGGTATGTTTAATTTTTGTCCGTCGCTTAAACTGTATGCTAGATTTACTTTTGATAAATCTGCCTCTTCTGTTGTCCCTCCAGCCATTTCTATTGCATCAGCAATTCTTGCGCCTTTTTCCAGTTCTATCACCCCTTCTTCTTCTACTTCTCCTGTAATATGTATTACTATTTTTTCGGACTCAATATTATTTTCTACATTATTATTTGCTAACTCTTCTACGTTTTCTATTAATTCTAATTCAGAATAGTCATATTTTTCTACTTTATTAATAATATAATATCCTATAACTGTACACATTATTATTATAAAAATAATTATAATTATTTTTTGCTTTTTATTTAACATTTCCATAAAAACCTCCTTAAATATATTGTCTTTTATTGTTTTTTAATATATTATATTGTTATAAATTGAATTGGGGGAACAAAAATATGCGAATAAAATTATTAAAAAAATTTTTACTCTGTATAATTCTTTTTTCTTTGCTAACTACATTTTTTGTAACAAGTTCTTTTGCTACAGATGATGAAGAGTTTAGTATAGATTCTCCTGCTGGAATACTTATGGATTTATCAACAGGTAAAGTTTTGTATGAAAAAAACATGAATGAAAAGAAATATCCTGCAAGTTTAACTAAAGTTTTGACCGCAATTGTTGTTTTAGAAAATTGTCAATTAGATGAACTAGCAACAGTTAGTTATAACGCAGTTATGTCTCTTAGTTCTGGTTATGTTACAGCAAATCTTCAAATGGGCGAAGAATTGACTGTTGAACAACTATTATATGTTCTTATGGTAGGTTCTTCAAATGATGCAGCAATCGTTCTTGCAGAACATATCTCTGGATCTCAGGAAGAATTTGCTAATTTAATGAATAAAAAGGCTGAAGAAATTGGATGTTTGAATTCACATTTTGTTAATCCAAACGGTGTTCATAACAAAGATCATTATTCAACAGCATATGATTTAGCTCTAATTGCAAAATATGCTATGCAAAATGAAGAATTTAGGAAGTTGGTTTCTACAACATCTTACAAATTGCCAGCAACAGCAAAATATGAAAGAGAAGATAGGTTGTTTACTACAACTAATAGTTTATTGATTGTAAATAATAATGGAAGAGCTGATAACTACTATTATAAATATGCTACCGGAATTAAAACTGGTTTTACAACTCCTGCTGGAAATTGTTTAATTGCTTCTAGCAATAAGGATGGTTTCGAATTATTAACTGTTGTTTTAGGAAGTGGACAAAATTCTGAAGGTTTAAGTCAAAGATATTTGGATACAATTTCTATGTTTAATCATGGCTATGCTAATTATTTTATGCGTGAAGTTGCAAAGCAAGGTTCTGTTGTTCAAACTACAGTAATAAACAATGCCACAAGAGATACCAAAAAATTAGATTTAGTCTTATCGAATGATATTACAGTTCTTGTAAAAAAAGAGGATAAAAATACTGCTCTGCTCCCTGAAGTCATATTAAATGAAAATCTTAAGGCACCTATAAAACAAGGAGAAATTGTAGGTAAAGTAAAATATAAAGTTGACGAAATAACGTATGAAGCTGATTTATTAGCCAACTCTGATGTTAAACCTTCTAGGTTTTTAATAAAACTTTTAATTTTTATTGTTATTATATTACTTGCGTTCTTATATTTAAAATATACTCAAAAGAATAAAAAGAAAAAGAGAAGAGTTAAATATTATAATGGGAGATAATTAAATTATCCCCCATTTTATTTTGCTATATATATTTAATAACTACATTGCATTTACTTCATTTGTTGTTATATTATTTTCTCCTTGATTGTTGCTTTCTTCATCTCTAAATAGTCTGTTTACAACTTCTTCAGTTTCTTCTTTATCATTTAGGAAGAACCATATTCCATTTAATATTTTTGACTCTCCTGGTAGTTGTTCTGTTTGTATATTATCTACATTTATATTAACCACATAAGGAATATAATCTTTTAAATCTGAGAAGTTCATATTTGTTTGAACATAATCTTTCGCAAGATCCATAATTTTTCCTATTTCTTTTACATTTTTAAATTGTATTGTTTGTTTTAATATTGTTTTTATTAATTCTCTTTGTGTTCTCATTCTTCCGTAATCTTCCATTCCATATTTATATGAATATGTAGAGCCATCATTATTATGCCTAAATCTTACTAACTGTTCCACTTGGTCTCCATCCAATTTTTGAACACCTTTTTTTAAATGAATATATAGGTCTTGTGTTGGATCATCATAATCCATGTCAATAGGAACATCGAACTCCACTCCCCTTATTATATTTACCAATTCTTTTAAAGCTTTTGTGTCTACTAATATATAGTATTTTAAATCAAGACCCGTAACATCATTTATTGCTTCAATTGTTTTTTCTGGTGTTGATCCGTTTGAATAGAAAGAATTTAATTTATTCTTTGCTTTTGCATTTTTTGGATTTTCTCCAACAAAAGTATCTCTTGGTATTGATAACATTGACGCTTTTTGTGTTTTTGGATCATACGAACATACAATCATTGTATCAGAAGATCCTGTACTTTCTCCCATTATTAGCACTTCTAGTTTATCTAAATTTTTTAATGTCTCTTTATCATGTCCAAATAATGCAGCTAGCCAATTTCCCTCCAAGTCATAAACTTTTTTTGCAAAAATTCCTCCACATATTCCTAAAACGATTAAAATAATTATAAATATTTTTAAACCTATATGTTTTTTCTTTTTTTTATTTACTTGCTTTATTCCTTCTTCATTTATTTTTTCATTTGTTTTATCATGTTTTCCCACTTTTTATTCACTCCTAAATTAAATAGTAACTTATGTAATAGTATAGCAAAAGCCAATACAAATATCAAGACTTATATATTTTTTTAATAACTATAATATTAGTTTTGTAATTACATTATTATTATACATAGATTTTATAAGTATTGATTCATCAATTTTCTTTGTTGTGTTTTCTTTTAGTAATGGTGAAATCAAATAAATTATTGCTAATATTATATATACAATCAAAAGTCCTTTTAAAGCTCCAAAAACTGTTCCTCCCAATTTATTAAATTGTTTCAAAATTGGAAGTTTTGCTATTAAATCTCCTAGTGCTGCTATAAATTTTAACACTATTCTAGCAATTATATATAAAACCAATACTGTGCATAATTCTATTATTTTTACTGTTATTGTTTTTGCTGTGTCTTTTATTGAATTATTCGCTTCTTTTATAAATCCTTGCGGAATTTTGGTTGTTTCACTTGCTTCATCTTCTGGGTTCATTCCTTCTGGTGTAATTTTTTCTATTATAGTGCTTTCAATTTTATCATCTATTGTAGTGCTGCCTATTATTAATGTAGATACTGGTTTATATAGTATTAATGCTACAATTATTGCAATAAAAAATGATGTGATTTTTATTGCTGTTTTTATTAATCCTTGTTTGTATCCTATAAAAGTAAATAATGCTACTATTAGCACAACTATTAAATCTAATATGATTCCCATATTTACCTCCTACAGAGAAATTAATTCTATTTTATTTTTTGAGATAATTCCTGCAATGTTATTGTTAAAAACTACATTTTGAACTTCCTGTGATGATTTATACCTTTTTATCAGCCATCCATTGCTATTTATGAATAATACTTCTGTTCCAATATTTATGCATATTACGTTATCTTCTACATATACTGTTTTAGGATTTTGTTCTATTTCGTATATAATTTCATTCTCTGGATTATTTGTATCTATAAGCTTCATTTGAAATTCTTTCCCTAAAAATCCTTTTGATTTTCTTATAATTTTAATAATTTTTGAATTTAAATTTATATCAGCGAACAATACATCTTCGCTTGTATAATCAAATATTTTTGTTGCATTTTGATTTTTTATAATATCTATATATTTGTCATACATACAAACTAAAATATCCTTTTGATATTCTATATTTGTTATTAAATTATCGCTATCAGCTTTATATGTATAAATTATTGCGTCATCAGCTTTTTTTGCTGTTGTTGCACCTTCTATTGAAACAATTTCTATTGTTGATTGTATTAGTACTCCCGAGAAATCTGTTTCTGCAATAGCCAAATATTTATTATCAGCTGAAATATCTGTATCTATTACAGTAGTAGTTGAAAGTCCCCTTTTAAATAATTCTTTTCCATTATTATCATATATTTCAATTATACTCTTATAGCTTGTGCCTGAAATTATTACTGATACATATCCATTTTTATTTATGTTTATCCCTTTTATTTCCCCTTCAATGTCCTTTTGCCATATTATATTTTTATTTTGAATACAATATAATTTTTGTCCATTTTTTTCTGCAATGCATAAATAGTTTCCTTTACTTGCAAATATTGGTGTTGAAATTTGTATATCTAAGCTTCCATCTCTATTTCCAAATCTATTGTAAAAATCTAATCTGTTTTGTTCTAGTACTAATATGTATTTCTCATATGCATATGCTCCCGATAATTTATTTGCTTCTAAATCTATTTTTGCTAAATTTTCGGATTGGATTTCTTTTCTAAATATATGTTTATCAGAAAAATCTCTAAAGCTTTCGTTTTTTATATATAAAACTATAAATGTAGTAATCATTATAATTATTAATATAATTATAATTAGTTTTATTATTTTAGATTTATTT
>CALYZR010000069.1 GCA_945610215.1 uncultured Clostridium sp.
AATTTTTATAAATTTTTACAATTTTTCCGGCAATAAAAGTTGCATTACTTTGTCCTAATGTTTCCCATATTAATTGTTGTGTTAAAACATATTGTTTCTTTAATGCAGATGATGTTCCTCCATCTATAACATAATTTCCATGTTGTTTATACCATCCTAAATAAGCTACTTTACAAGCTTTTCTTAATTTTGAATCAACTGGTGTATAATATTTTCCATTATAAATAGTTCCTGTATCAAAATCTACACCATGTTCTGCACAGAAAACTGTTCTTTGTTCATTAGTTGAGTAATTTATTAATCTTCTTAATAAAACTCCATATTGAGTATTTGCATTATCAGTTGTTTTAATGAATGAAGCAAATTGTCCTCCTACCCATTTACCTGTTCCTGATGCTGCAAATATTGGTTGTGTTGTACTTAATAATGTTATCATCAGTAAGAAAAAAGCTATAATTCTTTTACTTTTTAACTTTTTCAACATTTAAAATTCCTCCTTTTCCATAAAAAAAGAACAAGTTTTAATTAACCTGCTCTTATAAAAATATTTAATTATCTCATATAATAATTTAAAGTCCATTTACCACAATATTGGCAACTCCATATCTCATATCCACAAGGACATTGTTTGTTATATTCTTCAAATATTATTTCTCCATTATGTACTTTATTGCTATAACTTAATATTAGATTATCATAATATGAAACTGCCTCATTATAACTATTAAACCATTTATTTGAATTACCAACTCCTACACCATGTTTACTATCAGAACACTTTGGTGTTTCTGGTTGTTTTATTTCAACTTTTGTTTCTTCTTTTGGTTTTTGTGGTATTTTTGTTTCATATACTGGTGTTGATGGTTCTTTTTCTACTGTCTTTTTAGGTGTAGTAACAGGTGTTGTTCTAGGTTGTTCTACTGGTTTTGAACTTTCTACTTTTTTCTCTTGTGTAACTACTGGATCTTTCTTTGGTTCTTCTTGAATATTGGTATTTTTAACATTTACAATATCCGCTTCTTGTTGTATTTCTTCAACTTTCTCTTGTTCTTCTACATTGTTTTCAACAGCAATCACTTCTGTATCTTCTTTTTCTTTGTCATCAGTATTATTTATTTCAGTTACAATCTCTTTCTCATTTTCCATTTTACTTAGACTTAATTTCTTTGATTTTATAATCATCATAATCGCAAATAATACCACTATTAAGGCTATAATTATTAAAACTAATATCTTTTTACTTTTCATTACTACCATCTCCTTATAGCTTAATTATATGCTTTTTAGAGATAAAAACAAATGTATAAATTATTATATAAAATATATTAAATAATATTATAATAATTCTCTTTTAGTTTGTAATATAGTATGTATTTAAAAGGGATTGTAAGGGAAAACTTTGTAAAGTGTTCACACAAACAAGTATAACTAAATATATCTAATTTTGTTCACACACTATCTTGAATTTCTTTCTTGTTTTATTCGTTCTCGCCTAATATAATCTTGCACACATTGAATAATAAAATCTTCAACATTTCCAGATTCTTTAACTCTACTTGGAATATATTTTTCTATTTTTTCATTGTGTATCTTTATATATTCTTTTTGATTTGGCTTTTCCTGTTGCAATATTTCTTCTATTTTTTCTTCTGTTAGGTTTCCTTCTTGTTCTAATTTCTTTAATCTTATTGCTTGACTTAAAGAAGGTGTTACCTCATCAAATTCAAATATATTTTCTACAACATATTGATTTTCTTCACTTAAATATGATAATTCTACTGCTGGTCTAAAAGCTATTCTTTTGTTATCAACTTGTTCTAATAACTCTGGTATTAAATAAGTAAGTCGAATATATCTCTGTATAGTTCTTGCACTTTCTCCAACTTCTTCTCCCATTCTTTCTGCACTTTCTAACTTTCCGTCCAATGGTCGGGAAGTTTCATTTTCTTCTAAATCAACTCTTTTCCCCTGATGTTTCATAGCTTCAAGTTTCATTTTATATGCAAATGCTTTTTCACTAGGCAATATTTCTTCTCTTTGAATATTACTATCTACCATAAGAATTGTTGCCTCATCATCAGTTAATTCTTTAACAATACATTTTATTTTATCTATTCCTGCAAGTTCACACGCTCTTTTTCTTCTATGTCCAGAAATCATTTGATAATTTCCTTCTCCTCGTTTTCTTACTATAACAGGTAATAAAACTCCATGTTCTTTTACACTTTTAACCATTTCTTCCATTTTATCATCATCTATAACTCTAAAAGGGTGGTCTGGAAATTCTCCTATTTTATATAGTTCTATTTCCTTTACCTCATCAACAACTGGATTATCTCTTTGTTCTTGAATTGTAAATAAATCATCTAACTTTGGAAGTACCATCTTTTTGTCTTGTTCTTTCATTATCTAATACCTCCTTTGCTAAATTATTGTATGCGTTTGCAACAGGACTGTTTTTATCAAATTCAAATATACTCTTTCCTGTTGATGTTGATTTTGCAGTATTTATTGCTTTTGGTATTTCAGTACCATATATTTTCACATATTGTCCATAATTGTCGATTAAATTTGCTCTAACATCTTTCGATAAATTTGTTCTTTTATCTACTAATGTAAGTAATACTCCACCTATTTTCAAATTAGGATTTATTTGCTTCTGTACTCTCGTAACTGTCTTTAATAAATGTCCCATTCCTTTTGCAGCTAGATATTCTCCCTGTACTGGAATTATTATCTTATCACTACAAGCAAGTGCATTTATTGTTATCATTCCAAGAGATGGCATACAATCTATCAATACATAATCATAGTTATCTTTAATACCTCTTATAGAATTTTTAAGCGTGAACTCTCTGCTCATTGCATTAACTAATGAAAACTCTATTGCTGATAAATCTAAATTTGCAGGAATTAAATCTACTCCTTCTTTATGATGAAGAATAGCATTTTCTGCATTTATTTCATTATCACATATAGTATCAGACATTAATGTTCCAATAGTATTCTGCAATTCATCTTGATTATAGTAACCCATACAAGTAGTTAAATCTCCGTTGTGGATCTGCATCAATTAGTAATACTCTTTTTCCTTGTTTACTAAGTGCAACTCCTAAACTAAATGTAGTTGTTGTTTTTCCAACTCCACCTTTTTGATTTGCTATTGCAATTATCTGACACTTTCCCATTCTTGCTCCTTTCCTCAAAAAAAGAGCTAACTCCTAAAAGCTAACTCTTGTCTTGAATATTTATTCCTCTGTTATTTCTTTATCATCTTGTAAATGAGTAGAAACATATATAAACTCCTCATCATCTGCTAATTTACCAAATAAATTGTTAAGTCCTGCAATAAAAGGTTTTATATCTTCTTGAACATTATAACTATATGAATAATTCAAATAGTATTCATTTAAATTATCATATAAAGGTACAATATTTACTAATCCTGGTCTTATCTTTTTTCTTAATATTACCCAATTAGGTATATCGTCTTTTATAATATTAACAATTTTATCTTCAGAAATTAACATTCTCATAATTCCATTCATTATATCTGAAAAGTCTTTTTCTTCATCACAAAATATTTTATTCATCATAGCACTCATTGACCTTACAAAATCTGATAAGTAATCATCTTTTATACAAGCAAAGCAATCAGTTTCTATTTCATCTAAATACCCTATTGCTGTTAAACACTCATAATAATTTGATGCCATAATATAATAAAATTGTTCAAATTCTTTCTTTAAGTTTCTTGAGTTCATCTTCTTTATATAAATACCTGTCTCCTTTCTTATAATCTCTTTAATCTTTTCTGTTTCTTTTTTAATTTTTTCATTATTTTTTGGTTTGTTGTTTTCATTTTTTTTCATTTTCTTTTTACTCCTTCCTTTTTGAAGGCAAAATAAAAAATCTAATATTTCTATTAGATTTCTTATATATGTTAGATATTATTTCAATAACTATAATATTTTATTTTTTCTTTAAATCTTTTGAATAATATATTAAATCAGTACAAGTTAATTCTCCATCTTTTATTTCTTCTTTATAATTATCTATAAAGAAATTTTTAATTGTTTTCTCATATTTATCAAATCCCTGCTTAACATAGAAAGGAATATTATTCTCTGTTGTTCCTACCAACATTCTGTCATATTTCTGTTTATAATTACCACATAATGATTTTAAAAGTGTTTTTGCATAACCTTTATTTCTGTAATTTTCTTTTGTAACTATGTTCTTTAACTCTAATGTTTTTCTATCAATGTGCAAAATAACTGCAATAGAAATTAGCTCATCTTCTTTTTTTAATGCATATACATCAGAATCGTTCAAATACTTATGTATCATGTCTTTTGAAGGATCTGCCTCTAAAAGTAAATAAATATAATCTTCTTTATTTTCTATTTTTTTAACCTGCATTCTAGGCTCTTTCGGCATCTCGTAACCATTGGTATTACTGGCTTGCATACGATTGCGGTTATAATATCTCATCTCCTCCGAAAACACACATCCACAGTATTTTTGCATATATAGTCCTAGTTCTCTTGCTTTTGCTTGTCCTTCTCTAAATCCCACTCTAAAATCTCTATACACAAAATCTAGTCCATATTCTTTTGCTAGTTCTTCCCCTACTCTTTTTAATGCCTCATGATTTTGATATGGGCTAACAAGAAGTGTTGTAGAAAAGCTATCATAACCATTTTCACTTGCATACTTTGCGGTTTGCTCAAGTCTTACTCTATAACAATAATTTATACATCTATTTTCTAAATCTGATACAACATTTTTGCAAAATTCTCTTAGTCCATAATTTTCTTCAAAAATTGCATCTACATTAATCTGTTTGGTGTATTCTTTTAAACACTCTCTTCTTGCTTTATATTCCGTATATGGATGTATATTAGGGTTAAACCAATATACTGTAGGTTCTATATTTTCGCTTCTTAATTCTTGTATACAATAAACACTACAAGGTGCACAACATGTGTGTAATAGTAATTTCATTTTT
>CALYZR010000070.1 GCA_945610215.1 uncultured Clostridium sp.
CTTTTTTATATCTAAGTAAAATATAGATTATTCATGACATAGATAATTTTTACTGATTAATAATAAAATTAAGCAATTCATTTGATGCTTTGGATATTAATTTTTCCTTTTTAATTATACAAATATTTCTTGGTTCTATTTTTTCTTTTATATCATTTTTATACACTTCTTTTTTACTTAGCTTTTCTTCTGCAAATTTATTAACAACAACTCCAATTCCAAAGTTTCTTTTTGCAAAATCTACTATTAAATTACTTGTTGCAAGTTCATATTTTGGACTACATTCCAATCCATTTTCTTTGAACCTTTCGTCTATATATTTTCTTGTACTTGTATGTTCTTCTAAACATATTAGTGGATACTTTTCTAGTTCCTTTAAAGTGATTTTTTGTTTTGATAAATCTTTATATTTTTCTCCACAAATAAATATATCTTCAATTTTACATACTTTTATAGAAGTAAACTTATCTTCTAATTCAAATGGCTCACTTACTAGTCCAAAATCTATTTTGTCTTCTTTTAAAAGTTTTATTGTTTCTGGTGTGGGACCATTTGTAATACTTATTTTTATTTTAGGATATATTTTTTGAAACTCTTCTAAATATTTAAGCAAAAAAAATTGTAAACACATATCACTTGATCCTATTCTTATTTCTCCACTTTCTAAATTAACTTGTTCAGCAACTTTTGTTTCTCCTAATTTAATTTTTTCCATAGCTTCCGAAATATATAAATATAGGACTTCTCCTTCTTTCGTTAATGTTACTCCTTTTTTTGTTCTTAAAAACAAATCCACATGCAGGCTTTCCTCTAGCTGTTTTATTGTTTGGCTAACCGCTGGTTGGGAAATACATAAGCTTTGTGCCGCTTCTGTTATATTTCGTTTTTTTGTCACTTCATAAAATATCTTATACCAGTCTAGACTAACATTCATAAGCTTTTTTCTCCTTTATAAATTAATTTTTTTTGTTCATTTTTATTCTTTTCTTTCTCAATAAGCTTATTTGTATTTCTATTTTCTTTTAAGATTTTGAATGTGCTTTCTAACAGTAGTTTTACCATTTGTTCAATTTCTTTTTTGTCTTCGCCAGATACATTTCTATATCCATTTAAAATTATTGCAATCTTTTTTACTGTTTCTACTCTAAAATCGCTAGTTTTTTGAGCTTGTGTTTCCATTATTATTTCATAAATTACATTTATAAAATTTTCTCTTTGTTTAGGAGTTGTATTTTTTAACCAGTCGCTTACTATTCCATTAAAAATTTCACTATTATTTGTAACAGTTGGTATTCTAATTAATTTTGTAGGCTCAATTTCCCATGAATATATATCGTGTTGCATAATACCTTTTTGAACACTTTTTACTACTTGATATTGTTCTTCATGCTCTAATAATCTCCCAACAATTGAAGATTGTGGTATATATGTTTGAATTCTATTTAGCATTTTTTTATAATTATTTGTTAAAATTACACTGTTATCAAATCCAGGTCCATCAGCATTTATAACTCTTTCTATTCTATCTTTTACATTATCCTTGCAAAATACTGCTGAATAAACTGCTAAATTTCCTCCTTTAGAGTGACCCCCTACAATAAGATTATCTTTATATTTATTTGCTATTGAATCCAAATACTTAACAGCTTCTTTTTGAGATGGAACATCTTTTCTAAATCCCATATTTAGATCCTCTTTCCATCCAACAAGTGAAGAATCTGTCCCCCTAAAAGATATATATTTTTTAGAATCTTGAATCCATAATGTTATAGCGGCAAATTGCTTTTCTGCGGCTTTGTCAAAAATTTCTATATAATCAGATACTTTTATATTTTTAAATCTTTTGCAATTTCCTATTTTTTGTAGAAAGATTTTGTCATCATTCCATAAATAATTATCTATATCTAAGTCTTTCATTTTTAATGCAATATCTCCTATTGTATCAATATCTTTTAACTCTATACATCTAAATGGTATATATGAAAATCTTGAAAATATAATATCGTCTATTTCATTTATTGGAGAATTTTCAAAACTTAAATCTCCTCTCCATTCTATATAATCAATTATGTTAGGCATAATAACCTCCTTTTATTTATATTAATATATTAGCATATTAGTTTATAATTCTCAATAAAATAATTTATTTAAAACAAAATGAAAAGGAACATTTATTACTCTTAACAAATGCTCCTTTTCTAATTACACTCTTCCATCAAAACCTCCTTGTTTCTTTTTATTACTTATAGAAGAGAATCTATATAATCAACTAGATTGCTACATCTAGCATATCCTAGTTGTACTATTATTATATCATAATTTACATAATGTGTCAAACTTTAGGTGAATTCAGGACAGTCCCTAGAATTCCCCCTCACACAAATTACAATTTATCTAATTACTAATTTATCAAATTTAGAATTTATGTATGCTTCTAGCTTTGTCATAAATTCGTTGGGTTGTATTTCCTTTTTTGCTACCATATCTAATCCTTTTTCCCAACTTGCTGTAAGCTTTGGATTAAGCATATCCGGCATTGTCTTATTTACTACATCATATATTGCTTCTCCTTTTAGAGTTGGTGTTATTATTTGTGTTTTACTATTTATTGCAATATATTTTATTTTTTCTAATTTTTTTATTATTTCAGCTCTTGTTGCACTTGTACCTATTCCAGCTCCCTTTATTTGCTCTCTTAATTCTTCGTCTTCTATTAGCTTTCCTGCATTTTCCATTGCCAAAATCATAGAACCAGAGTTGTATCTAGTTGGCGGAGATGTTTCAGCTTCTTTTGTTGTTAAATTTAATATATTTATTTCTTCTCCTTTGTTTAATATATTTAAGAAATTATTACCCTCTTCACTACTTTCTGAATCTTCTTTTTCTTTATTGTCTCTTGCTATTTCTAAATATCCTTGTTTTATACAAACCTTTTGACTTGCTGTAAATATTTCGTTTTCTATATTTATTGTTATATTAATTTTGTTAAATTCTGCTGGTGGATAAAATATAGCAAGAAATCTTTTTACTATTATTTTATAAATATCTTTTTGTAATTGATTTAATTTCTCATAATTTTCATAGCCTTGACCTGTTGGAATTATTGCATAATGGTCCGTTATTTTACTATCATTTACATACTTTGTTTTTGTTAAATTTGTAGCGTATTTTTCTTCTTTCATTTTATTAATATATTTTTGTATTTCTTCATCTCTAAATCCTTTTGCTATTCCATTTAAGTTTTTAGTAATCTCCTTAGCAACAGCAGTTGAAAGAACTCTTGCATCTGTTCTTGGATATGTAACTAACTTTTTTTCGTACAATTCTTGAATTACTGCAAGTGTTTCATCTGGTTTTATTTTAAACTTTTTAGAACATTCATTTTGAATTTCTGCCAAGTTAAATAAAAGTGGAGGATTTTCTTTTTGTTTTGACTTTTTTATTTCTGTTACTACTGCCACTTTATCTTTTATTTTATTTATAAACTCTTCTGCATCTTCTTTTTCCTTAAAACCTGTTTCGTTATATAGCTTTGCAGAATCATATTCTATTGATTTTTCGTTTACTTTCCATTCTGCTTCGCATGAACCTTGCTCTTTGCCAAATTTTCCTGTTATTTTATGATATTTAGTTTTTACAAAGTTTCTTATTTCTCTTTCTCTTGAAACTACCATCCCTAAAACACAAGTCATAACACGCCCTATAGCAATTGATGTTCTTTCTTCGTTTACTTGTTTTGCAACCATCCTTCCTTGTGTAATTGAAAGCAATCTAGAGAAGTTTATTCCTATTAAATAATCTTCTTTTGCTCTTAAATATGCAGAATCAGCTAAACTATCATATTCTGAAGCATCTTTTGCTTCTCGTATTCCTCTTAAAATTTCCTCTTCTGTCTGTGAATCTATCCATACACGTTTTATTTTTATTTTTGGGTTTGGCTTTGCCATCATTAATACAAGTCTTTGTATGTATTCTCCTTCTCTTCCAGAGTCACCTGCATTATATATTTCGCTTATATCTTCTCTTTGTAGTAATCCTTGTATTATATTAAACTGATTTGCAACTTGTGGTATTATCTCGTATTTCCAATCTTTAGGCACAAATGGAAGAGTGTCTAATCTCCATTGCTTTAGTTTTTCGTCATATTTTTCCGGATATGACATAGTAACTAAATGTCCCACACACCAAGTAATTATCCACTCTTCTGATTCTAAATAGCCATTTTTTCTATTTGCATTTATTTTTAAGGCTTTTGCAAATTCCATTGCAACAGATGGTTTTTCTGTAATTAGTATTTTTTTCATATTTTCTTCCTATAATAGATTGTAATTGGTTATTCTGGGGGAAAAAGGGGCCTGTCCCCTTTTTCCCCCAATTCGACAAATTACAATTTGTCTGTTTCTATTTTTATATGCACGTCTTTTAACTGTTCCTCTGTTACTTTGCTTGGAGCTCTCATAAGTAAGTCTCTTGCTTTTTTGTTTTTAGGAAATGCTATTACTTCTCTAATATTATTTGAGTCTGCTACAAGCATTACCATTCTGTCTAATCCAGGTGCTGCACCAGCATGTGGTGGAGCTCCATATTGGAATGCCGTATATAATGCTCCAAATCTATTTTTTATATCTTCTTCTTTGTATCCTGCTATTTCAAATGCTTTTACCATTATTTCTGGGTTGTGGTTTCTTACTGCTCCTGATGCTACTTCATATCCATTACAAACTACATCGTATTGATATGCCAAAATATCTAGTGGATTCATTGTTTCTAATGCTTCCATTTCGCCTTGTGGCATTGAGAATGGATTATGGCAGAAGTCAATTTTTCCTTCATCAGATAATTCATACATTGGGAAGTCTACTATAAAGCAAAGTTTATATTCGCCTTTTTTAATTAAATTTAATCTGTTTCCAAGTTCTATTCTTACTGCCCCTGCAACTTTTTGCGCTGTTTTA
>CALYZR010000071.1 GCA_945610215.1 uncultured Clostridium sp.
ATATCTTTTCTCCTATTTTTAATTTTACGAACAGCTATTCGCTATTCATGTTTTTATTATAAACATATGTTCGTAAATTGTCAAGAGTTTTTTTACTTTTTATTATAATTTTTAATATTTCTTTTAGGACAAACATTTAAACTATTTTTTTACATCTTTTTTCTATACTTTTTTTATATATTATGATAAAATATTTGTATTAATTTAATAAGGAGAAGTTATATATGAAAACCAAAGAAACTATTATTATTTTAGACTTTTATAGTCAATTTAATCAATTAATAGCTAGACGTGTTAGAGAATGTAATGTGTATTCAGAAGTTTTACCTTATGATACACCTATTGAAAAAATAAAAAAAATTAATCCAAAAGGAATTATTTTTACAGGTGGTCCTGCAAGTGTTTACGAAAAAGATGCCCCAAGTTGTGACAAAGAAATTTTTAATCTTGGTATTCCAATTCTAGGAATTTGCTATGGTATGCAATTTATGAGTAATACTCTAGGCGGAAGAGTCGAAAAAGGAACTAAAAAAGAATATGGAGAAATTGAAGTTAGGCTTGACACTTCTTCTCCACTTTTTGAAGGTTTTGATGATAAAAATATTTGCTTAATGAGCCATACAGATTTAGTAAAAGAAGTTCCAGAAGGATTTAAAGTAATTGCAACTACTGATAATTGCCCTACTGCTGCGATAGAAAACAAAAAATTAAATTTCTATGGAATTCAATTTCACGCAGAAGTAAATAATACTGTAAATGGTGTAAAAATAATTAGAAACTTTTTATACAATATCTGTAAATGTTCTGGAGACTGGGTAATGTCGTCTTTTGTAGAAGAATCTATTAAATCTTTAAGGGAAAAAATTGGAGATAAAAAAGTATTACTTGCTCTATCAGGTGGAGTTGATTCTTCTGTTGCTGCAGTATTATTGCATAAAGCTATTGGAAAACAACTTACATGTATATTTGTAGACCATGGCTTACTTCGTAAAAATGAAGGTGACGAGGTTGAACAAATATTTAGAAATCAATTTGATATAAATCTTATTAGAGTAAATGCAGAAGATAGATTTTTATCTAAACTTGCTGGCATTTCTGAACCAGAAAAGAAAAGAAAAATAATTGGTGAAGAATTTATTAGAGTTTTCGAAGAAGAAGCAAAAAAAATAGGAAAAGTCGACTTTTTAGTTCAAGGAACTATTTATCCTGATGTTATAGAAAGTGGTAAGGGAAAAGCAGCTGTTATTAAAAGCCATCACAATGTTGGTGGGCTTCCAGACTATGTTGATTTTAAAGAAATTATAGAACCATTAAGAGATTTATTTAAAGATGAAGTTAGAAAAACTGGTTTAGAGTTAGGAATTCCAGATAAATTAGTATTTAGGCAACCATTCCCTGGTCCAGGACTTGCGATAAGAATTATTGGTGATATTACAAAAGAAAAGTTAGAAATCTTAAAAGATGCAGATTATATATTTAGAGAAGAAGTTGCAAATGCTGGATTAGATAAGGAATTAAATCAGTATTTTGCTGTTTTAACAAATTTGAAATCTGTTGGTGTTATGGGAGATTACAGAACATATGATTATACTTTAGCATTAAGAAGTGTTTGCACAACAGACTTTATGACAGCTACATGGAGCAAAATCCCTTATGAAATACTAGAAAAAGTTTCAACTAGAATTGTAAATGAAGTAAAACACATAAACAGAGTTGTATATGATATAACTTCTAAGCCACCAGCAACAATTGAGTGGGAATAGAAAAAAGCACCAAACCTGGTGCTTTTTTCCTTTGAAAAATAAAATTTAATGTTGGGAAAATTTATAGTTCTCTACAATTTGGTTTAAATCTCCTTGGAACAAGTCAAGAGTTGCAAGAACTGTTTTTACTTGCTCATAAAAGACAATATCTCTACAAGTCAACCCTTTTTTGCAAGCTACATCAAGTGCGTTGTAAAAACACTTGTTATAATAATTTATTCTATTAACGTCAATAGAACATCCTTTTATTTGGCTTGCCTTTTTCATACTAAGAAGATCTAAAACTATTTGAGATGATTCTCGAACAAAATCCTCCTCTGCTTCTAATTTCTTTTTCAAAATCCGTTTGTCACTTTCCATGATTAATTCCTCCTGAAATAGATTTTACGGAAATACATGTCCGTTTTGGAACTTGACATAATTATTTTATCATAAAATCTTCAAAAATCATAGTTTTATTTAAAAAAAGTAAAAAATTTGTTTTAAAAAAGCGGTGAATTTATCACTACTTTTTTACTTTTTATTTTATGATTTATAAGAATGGTCAATTTCTTTTAGTGTTACATCATGTGCTCCACCCTCTGAAATACTTACATCAGACACAAGAGTCAATCTTGCTTTCTCATGTAATTCAGGAATTGTTGTTGCTCCACAGTTACACATTGTTGACTTTATTTTTGCAACTGTTATTTCCAAGTTATCTTTTAAAGAACCAGCATATGGAATATATGAATCTACTCCTTCTTCGAAAGCAAGTTTATTTTTTGCTTCTCCACCTAAATCATATCTTTGCCAGTTTCTTGCTCTGTTTGATCCCTCTCCCCAATACTCTTTAACATAGTTGTTTCCTATTTTTACGACTCTTGTTGGGCTTTCATCAAATCTTGCAAAATATCTTCCCATCATTACATAATCTGCTCCCATTGCAAGAGCAAGAGTAATATGATGATCATAAACTATTCCACCATCTGAGCATACTGGAATATATATACCTGTTTCTTCAAAATATTTATTTCTTTCCTCTACAACTTCCATTAAAGCACTTGCTTGTCCACGGCCAATTCCTTTTGTTTCACGAGTTATACAAATTGATCCTCCACCTACTCCAACTTTTATAAAATCAGCCCCAGCCTCTGCTAAATATCTAAATCCTTCTCTATCTACAACATTTCCTGCGCCTATTTTTAGGTCTTCTCCGTATTTTTTTCTTACAAAATCTATTGTATTTTTTTGCCATATAGAATATCCATCAGAAGAATCCATACAAATTATATCAACACCAGCATCTACTAATGCTGGTATTCTTTGTTCGTAATCTCTAGTGTTTATACCTGCTCCAACAATATATCTTTTATTTTCATCTAATAAAGAATTAGGATTGTTTTTTCTATCTTCATAATCTTTTCTAAATACTAAATATTTTAAATTACCCTCTTCTGTTAATATCGGCAAGCAATTTATTTTTTTATCCCATATTATATCATTTGCTTCTGATAATGTTATTCCTTTTTTTGCCCATATAACATTTTCTTTTTTAGTCATAAATTTATCAATTGGTTCATCTTGGTTGTCCCTTGACAATCTATAATCTTTGTTTGTTACAATTCCTAAAAATTTTCCAGATGCTGTTCCGTCATCTGTAATAATAACTGTTGAATGTCCAGTCTTTTTTACTAATTCTAAAACTTCTTTTAATGTAGTTCCAGATTTAACATTTGAATCACTAATTACAAAACCTGCTTTATGTTTTTTTACATGATAAACCATTTCTGCTTGTGATTCTATTGATTGAGAACCATAAATAAAAGCAAGTCCTCCTTCACGTGCTAACGCAATTCCCATTTTTTCACCTGATACAGATTGCATTATTGCAGAAACCATAGGTATATTAGCATAAAATTTAGACTGCTCTCCTTTTCTAAATTTTACAAGTGGTGTACGTAAAGATACATTTGCTGGAATACACTCTTCTGTTGTTAAATTTGGTAATAATAAAAATTCGTTAAATGTTCTTGATATATCTGGTAATATTTCTGCCATTTAAAATCCTCCTTATTTTTTAATTCTTAATATTATATAGCAAATAGAGATTAAATTCAACACTTAATCTCTATTTCTGTAATAGTTTTATTTAGTTTATGCTCTTGGATGAGCATATTTATATACATTTTTTAAGCTTTCATCTTGGAATTGCATATACACTTGTGTAGAAGATATATCTGAATGTCCAAGCATTGTTTGTATAGCTTTTAGATCTGCTCCATTTTGTAAAAGATGTGTTGCAAAAGAATGTCTTAAAACATGAGGTGTAATATCTTTTGTTATATGAGCTTGTTCTTTATAAAATTTTACTATTTTCCAGAAGCCTTGTCTTGTCAATCTTTTACCGTTTACATTAACAAATAAAGCCTTTTCATCATCAGACTTAATTAGTATTGGTCTTGAAGATTCCATGTATTCTTTTAATGCTTTTAATGATAAAGAACCTAATGGAATATTTCTTTGTTTGTTTCCATTTTTACATGTTACATATCCATTTACCAAATTAACATCTTCAACATTTAGAGAAATTATTTCTGTAACTCTCATTCCTGTAGCATATGCGAATTCTAGCATTGCTTTATCTCTAATACCTTTTAAATCGACACTTTTAGGTTGGTCAAGTAATAGAGAAACTTCTTGAGAAGTTAATATGCTAGGTACTCTTTTTTCTATTTTTGGAGATTGAATACCCTCTGTTGGGTCATTTTTAACCTTTTTATTTTTTAAAGAATATTGATAAAATAATCTTATTGAAGCTAAATTTCTTGATATTGTAGAAGATTTTTTATTCATATCATGCAAGTAGTTTAAATAATCTTTTATATCTTTTTGTTTGACTTTTGTATAATTTATGTTGTTTTCTTCAACATATTTTTCATATTGCATAATATCTCTTCTATATGATTGTAATGTATTATCAGATAATTTCTTATCATTTTGTATAAATTCTAAAAAACTTTCGATTTGTTTCTCCATAATCTAGCTCCTTTATTATTTTTTTATGAATATTTATTATGTATATATTTATATCAAATTAACGCAAAAAAGTAAATAGATTTTTGCAATT
>CALYZR010000072.1 GCA_945610215.1 uncultured Clostridium sp.
GTATTTGGACATAATGTTATAAATGTAAAACAAGAGAATAATAAAATAATTTTTAAAGGAATATGTAGTGGTAATATAAAAGATGAATGTACAAAATATTTTGATTTAAATACAGACTATGAACAAATAAAAAATAAATTATCAGGGATAGACAATTATCTAAAAACTAGTATTGAACATGGCAAAGGAATTAGAATATTAAATCAAGATTTATGGGAAACATTAATTTCATTTATAATATCAGCAAATAACAATATACCTAGAATAAAAGGCATAATAGAAAGAATATCAAAAAATTATGGAGAAAAAATAATATGGAATGGAGAAGAATATTATACATTCCCATCTCCAAAAGAATTATCTAATGCTAGTGTAGAAGATTTAAGAAAACTAGGATTAGGATTTAGGGATGTAAGAGTATATGAAACAACAAAGAAAATAAATGAGAATCCTAACAAATTAAAAGAATTAGAAAAAGAGAAAGATGTAAATAAATTAAGAGAAGAATTGTTACAATTTCCAGGAGTAGGACCTAAAGTGGCAGATTGCGTAATGCTGTTTTCTACACTAAAAAAATTAGAAGTATTCCCAGTAGATGTTTGGGTAAGAAGAGTTATGAATGAACTATATATAAAAAATGAGGATGAAACTAAAATAAACAAAAAAGAAATAGAAGATTTAGCGAGAAAAAAATATGGTAATTTAGCAGGGATTGCACAGCAATATTTATTCTATTGGAGAAGAGGAGCTTAAAATTTATGAGTTTAAGGTTGATTTATGGAAGAGCAGGGACTGGCAAAAGCCAGTTTTGCTTAAACAAAATTAAAGAGCAAATAAATAATAAAACAGCACAAAAAATATACCTTATTGTGCCAGAACAGTTTTCATATGCAACAGAAAAAAGACTATTGGAAACATTAGAACAAGACAGTGTAATAAATGCAGAAGTAATAACATTTAAAAGAATGGCACACAGAATATTTACAGAAGTTGGAGGTCTTCTAGAAGTAAATTTATCGAAAACTGGTAAGGCAATGCTTGTAAGTAATATATTAGATAAATACAAAAAAAATCTAAAATTTTTAAGCAAATCATCCGAAAATATAGATTTGGTTTTAAGAACCATAACAGAAATAAAGAAGCATGACGTAAAATTAGAAGATTTAGAACGAGAAGAAAAAGAAGTAGAAGATGAATATTTAAAAATAAAATTAAATGATATAAATACAATATACAAAAAATATGAAGAAACATTGAAAAATAAATATATAGACGAAGATGATATACTTACAATACTTTCAAAAAAGATAGAAGAAAGCAAAATGTTTGACAATTCTTATATATATATAGATGAATTTTCTGGATTTACAAGGCAAGAATATAATGTAATAAAAGAGTTATTAAAAAAGGCAAAAGAGGTTAATGTAACAATATGCTCAGACAACATAAAAATAGAAAAAGAACCAGAAGCAGATATATTCTATCAAAACAAAATGGTAATGCAGGAATTAATAAAATGTGCACAAGAAGCTAATATAAAAATAGAAGAACACATACAATTAAAAAACACATACAGATTTAAAAACGATGAATTAAAACATTTAGAAAAAAATATTTATGAAGTACCATATAAAACATATGAAAAGCTAGTAGAAAACATACATATTACACTACTTAGTCAGCCATATTCAGAGGTAGAATATCTAGCAAAGACAATAATAGAATTAGTAAGAGAAAAAAATTATAGGTACAAAGATATATCTGTAATTACAAAAAATATAGATGAGTATACAAATATAGTAAAAGCAATTTTTGAAAAATACGAAATACCAGTATTTATAGATCAAAAAGAAGATTTGAGTCAAAACATTCTAGTAAAATACGTACTTGCTATTTTAGACATATATGCAAAAGGCTGGTCACAAGATGCAGTATTTACATATATAAAAACAGGCTTTCTCCCATTAGAAAAAGAGGACATATATAATTTAGAAAACTATTGTAAAAAATGGGGAATAAAAGGTAACAAATGGTATAAAGAAGATTGGAAATATGATAGTTTAAATAAAGACATAGAAAAATTAAATGAATTAAGGAAAACAATTGTTGAACCATTATTAAAACTAAAAACAAGTTTAGATGAATCCAAATTAGCAGAAGAAATAACAACAAAACTATATAAATTTTTAGAAAAAAACCAAATACGAGAAAAGCTAGAAGAAAAAACAGAAGAACTAGAAAAAATAGGAAGAAAAGATGTGGCTAATAAATACAAATCCAGTTGGAATATACTTATGCAAATATTTGACGAAATTGTATTAATATTTAACCAAGATAAAATGAGTTTTAAACAATATAAAAACATATTAAAAGTAGGGCTAGAATTCTCTAGTCTAGGTGAAATTCCACAAGTAATAGACCAAGTTATAATAGGAGATACAGATAGGTCTAGAAATCACAAAACAAAAGTAGCATTTATATTAGGTTTAAATGATGGAGTTTTTCCAGCAGTTAATTCAGGGGAAGGATTTCTTAATGATAAAGATAGAAACTATTTAAAACAAAATGGAATTGAACTTGCAAAAGGAACAATAGAAAATTTATATGAGGATCAATTTAATATATATAGAGCATTTACAATAGCAGAAGAAGAATTATATTTATCATATGTATCATCAGATAAAGAGCAAAAAGCAAAAAGACAATCTATATTAATTTCCAGAATAAAAAAGATGTTTACAAAATTAAAAGAAGAAAGTGATGTAGTAAGTAAAAATACAAGTATATTAACAGCAGAGAGTACATTTAATGAAATGCTTGTAAATATTAAAGATTTTAAGCAAGGGAAAGAAATAGATGAAATTTGGTTTGCTGTATATGAATGGTATTTGCAAAATGATGAATGGAAGCATAAATTGAAAGAATCTATAAAAGGATTTTCACATAAAGCTGATGCAGAAAAAATAACACAAGAAAATATAAAAAGATTATATGGAAACACTTTAAAAACTAGTGTTTCTAGATTAGAGCAATACAGAGAGTGCCCATTTTCATTTCATCTAAAATATGGATTAAAACTAAAAGAAAGAGAAGAATTTGCAATAAAACCAATAGATACAGGCTCTTTTATGCATGAAGTAATAGATGAATTTTTTGAAACTGTAAAAAACATAAAAACAATAGAATATCAAGAAATAAAAGAGATAGTAAATAGAATAATAGAAGAAAAACTTTCGCTTAGTAAAAATTATATATTTACGAGCACACCAAAATTTGTAGTACTTACAAATAGATTAAAAAAAGTAATACTTCAATCAATAAAATATATAGTTGAACAAATGAAAAATAGTGACTTCAAAATAGCAGGAAACGAAATTGAATTTAAAAGAAAAATAGACAATGTAGAAATAACAGGTAAAATAGACAGAATAGATACAGCACAAAATGAACAAGGAAAATATATTAGAATAATAGATTATAAATCATCAGAAAAGAATATAGATTTAAATGAACTAGAAGCAGGCACGCAAATACAGTTATTAACATATCTAGATACAGCAGTGGAACAAACAAATAAAATACCTGTTGGAATGTTTTATTTTAATTTAATAGATCCAGTAATAAAAGCAAGCAAAAACTTAACAGAAGAACAGATACAAGAAGAGTTAAAAAAGAAATTTAGAATGAATGGTATGGTACTAGCAGATATAAACATTATAAAAATGATGGACAAAAAGCTAGAAAAAGGAGCTTCAAATGTAGTACCGGTATATTTGGATAAAGACGGAAATATAAGTCCTTCACGTTCAAATGCAATAACAAAAGAACAATTTACACTATTACAAAAGAAAGTTAAAAAAATAATAAAACAAATAGCAAAAGAAATATTAGAAGGAAACATAGAAATAAAGCCAACATATAACAAAAAAACAAAAACAGAAGCATGTAAATATTGTGAATATAAATCAATATGTTGCTTTAATTCAAATGTAAATAATTATTCATTTATAAACAACAAAGAGAAACAAGAACTTTTAAATAATCTACAATAAAAATGGGAGGAGAAACAAAATGGGATTAGTAGGTTTTTATGCAGGATCTTTTGATCCATTTACAAATGGACACTTACAAATAGTAAAAAAAGCTGCAAGATGTTTTGACAAAGTAATAGTAGGAATAGGGTATAATCAAGATAAAGTAGAACGTATAGACAAAAATAAAATGAAAAAAGCAATAGAAGAAACAATAAGAGATATAGGTTTAAGTAATGTAGAAGTTGTACTTTATGAAGGGCTAACAGTAGAAAAAGCAAAACAAATGAATTGTGACATGTTAATTAGAGGGTTAAGAAATGGTACAGACTATGAATACGAAGAAAACATATCTGCAATAAATGAAAAATTAGCAGGAATGGATACATGCTATTTTAGAGCGGGAGACTTAGGATATTTATCTTCAAGCATAGTCATGGAGTTATACACACATAACAAAGAAATAGATCAATATGTACCAAGTGCAGTAGCAAAACTATTAAAAACATTATAGGACATGTTGTGTGTATGCCCAAGACAAAAAGATTGTGCATAAAATTAAAATAAAAAAGGAAGAAATTTATGATAATAGGAATTACAGGAAATTCTGGTTCACGGAAAAACTTTATTTAGTGAAAAATTATGTGCTAAAATAAATGCAAATTTAATAAATGCAGACAAAATTGTAAAAGAACTATCAAAATATGGAGAACCATATTACAAAGAAATGGTAGAAAAATTTGGTCAAGAAATATTATTAGAAAATAAAGAAATAAATAGACCAAAATTAGCACAAATG
>CALYZR010000073.1 GCA_945610215.1 uncultured Clostridium sp.
CCATCTAAAACATTGTCCACAATCAAAAATATGCTCTGGCTCAAATGATTTGCAATTTTTTAAAATATATTCTTGTTCCATAAAATCTCCTGTGTAAGTTGTAATTTGTATTTTTTTACAATAATTATTATATCATATTTAGCCTATTTCTGTATATATTTTAATTGACATTTGAAATATAATATATTATTATATTATATATTTAACTAGAAGGGATGATAATATGAAATATGTATGTGATATTTGTGGATTCATCTATGATGATAGCAAAGAAGCAGTAAAATTTGAAGATTTACCAGATGATTGGGTTTGCCCAATTTGTGGTGCAGATAAAGATTCTTTTTCTGAAATGGAATAAAAATAAAAAAGGAAAATTTGAAAAAATTTTCCTTTTTTATTTTTTGATAATTATGCATAAATAATTTTTATTGTCTACTAAACTGTAACTTTATTTTTACAATCTCCTGTTTCAAAAAACTCTTTTATATTTTCACATGTATCTAATGCAATTTTATTTAAAGCTTCTTTTGTAAAGAATGCCTGATGTGATGTTACAACTACATTTGGCATAGTAAGTAATATTGAAAGTTCTTCGTCTCTTATATATGAATTAGACATATCATTTAAGAAAATTTCTTCTTCATCCTCGTATACATCTAGTCCAAGTCCTCCAATTTTACCTTGCTCTAATTTTTTTATTAGACTTTTTGTATCTATTAATTTTCCTCTACTTGTGTTTATTAATACGACTCCATCTTTCATTTTATCTAATGACTCTTCATTAATCATTTTATAATTTTCATCTGTTAATGGACAATGAAGTGATATTATATCTGATTCTCTGTATAATGTATCTAAGTCCACATATTCAAAATTCATCTCTTTTGCAGCTTTCTCGTCTGGAAATTTATCATATGCTAATACTCTACATCCAAAACCATTCATAATATCTATAAATACTTTTCCAATTTTACCTGAGCCTATAACTCCTACTGTTTTTCCATGTATATCAAATCCTAAAAGTCCATTTAATGTGAAATTATATTTTTTTGTTCTTTGATATGCTTTATATATTTTTCTATCAATACTTAAAAGTAATGCTACTGCATGCTCTGCAACTGCATATGGAGAATATGCTGGTACTCTTACAACAGTTAATTTTTCATCAATCTTTTTTATATCTACATTGTTGAAGCCTGCACATCTTAAAGCTATTAATTTAACTCCATCTTCTTCTAAGATTTTGATTGTTTTTTCATCTACTATATCATTTACAAATATACATACAACATCAAATCCTTTTGCAAGTGGTGCAGTTTCACTGTTTAGTTTTGATTCTAAGTATATTATTTCATATCCATATTTTTTATTATACTCATCAAATAATTTCTTATCATATTCTTTTGTATCAAAAAATGCTATTTTTATCATACTCATTCCCTCTAACTTATATATTTTTCTAATGCTCTTGCAATTTGGTCTGGGCAAGACGTTCCTCTATATCCACATGGAATTCCTTTTAGTTTTTTTATTATATCTTTTATTTTCATTCCTTCTACTAACTTTGAAATTCCTACTGTATTTCCTGGGCAACCACCTATTACTTTTACTGATTTTACTATATCTCCCTCAATATCAAAAACTAGTTCCCTTGAACATACTCCTTCTGGTTTATATCTATATTCCATATTATCACCTCTATTTATTCTTATCTTTTTTTAATATTTTATTACAATTAATTTTTATTTTCAACTCTTTCTCTTCTATTATTAAACATTTTATGATATATTATTATGTAGTAATTTATAATGGAGGATTGTAGTGGAAAGTAGTTTTTATTTTAAATCCAGCACAGGTTTTGATGTGTTTGCGAAAAAATGGATTAATGAAGATTTTAAAAAGCACAAAGGAATAATACAATTAGTTCACGGCATGCAAGAACATATTGGTAGATATAATGATTTTGCTAATTTTTTAGCTAATAATGGCTATATTGTAGTTGGTCATGACCATTTAGGTCATGGTAATACAGCTAAATGTGAGGGTGATTTTGGATATTTTGCTGATAATAATGGTTGGGATAGATTAGTAGAAGATGTTCACATTCTTCAAAATAAAATTCATAATGAATATCCTGAATTGCCTTATATTGTTATGGGACATAGTATGGGTTCACTTATTGTACGTACATATATTACAAAATATGATGATCATTTAACTGGTGTAATTATTTCTGGAACAAGTGGACAAAAATATGGACTTATTTCTGGTAAGATTCTTATAAAAATAATTTCTGCTTTTAAAGGTAAAAGATATAAAAGTAGATTAATTGAGCATCTTGTTACAGGTTCTTTTAACAAAAAATTTGAACCAAATAGAACACCGTCTGATTGGATTTGTAGTGACGAAAATGAAGTTAATAAATTTATAGAAGATAAAAAATGTGGAAAAATGTTTTCTGTTCAAGCATATTATGATTTATTAAGTGGTACTCAATATTTATCTAAGCAAAAAAATGTTAATAAAACTATTAAAGCTCCTATATTAATCTTTTCTGGTGACGAAGACCCAGTTGGTCAAAACGGTAAAGGTGTTTTAAGAGTATACAAAATGCTAAAAAAAGATGGCACTAGAAATGTATATTTAAGATTATTTAAAAATGCTAGACATGAAATGCTAAATGAAGTAAATAAATTAGAAGTTTATAATTTTATTCTAGATTGGTTAGATAAATTATAAATTTTTAACCTTAATTTAAGCTTTTAAATTATATAATGTAATCATCCTCCATGATATATATTAAATATTATGAAAAAAACATAACGTAAGTCTATCCCCTTTGGCTTGCGTTATGTTTTGTTTTAATTATCAATTAATACTTTTGTTCCTTTTTTAGTTAACTTCAAAAACTCCTCTAAATCTTGTTTAGTTCCCACAATCTCTCCATAGTGGATTGGTATGACTGTTTTTGCATTAATTCTATTTGCTAAATCTGCTGCTTCTTGTGCATTCATTGTATATGTCCCACCAATTGGTAAAAATGCTATATCACTTTTTACATTTTGCGCTTCTTCTGTATTATCTGTATCTCCCGCAATATAGTATTTTGTGTTATTTAATTCAATTATATAACCTACCCATTTATTCTCTTTTGGATGAAATTTTTTATTTATATTATATGCTGGAACTGTTTTAAAATTTATTTCTTTTAATCTATACTCTTTATTTGGTTCAACTAATGTTACTTGTCCTTGTGGAACTCCCATTAAATCAAGACTTGATTTTGTTTCTGGCACTGCAATAAAATGTGTATCAATTTTTGCAACTTTTAAAATATCTTCTGTTGAAAAATGGTCATAATGTGAGTGTGTTATAAATATATAATCTGCGTCATGTGGAATTTCCTTTATTTTAAATGGATCAATATATATTATTACTCCATCTTGTATTTTTATAGAACTATGACAATTAATTTTTATTTTTTCCATTGATTGCCTCCTTAATTAAAACAATTATATATTTTTATTAATAAATGTCAATATGTACTTTTATAGTCTGAATTTTACTATACAAGAAAAGTGGCTTTGCCACACTTTTCTTCTCGCCGATTTGAGCTTCCGAATATAGTGAGGAAGTCTCAACAGGCAATAGCGATTATAGCATTTTTATATAATAGGAAAGTTGAACTTTCCTATTATATAAAAAAAGATGCGGGTCTTAATTAATAAGACCCGCTTGTTACAGCTTCAAGGAAATCTTCTAGATTTTGTCTACTTTTAAATATAATTTCAAAGTAGATAGAATTTTTCTTTTCCTTTGTGGGTGGAAATTTTTCTAGTGGGATAAGAGTTCCTCTATTTTCCATCGCGAGCTCCAAAATTTGGAATGTGTTTTCTATAAGTATCTCTTGGCTATTTTCGTTATCCATAATTTCTCCTGTCGCCCGAATTAAATTAAGAACTGTGCTTACTTTCATTTCCCATCTAATTCTCCCAATTGCCATAATAAAACTCCTTTCAGTAAGTTGTAAAAGAATTTTATCATATTTTACATAATATATCAATCCTTATGTCTATTATTTAATTGCTTTTTTTGCAAATTCATTATTTACTATAACTTCATAAGGTGCTTTGTTTGTAAGCTCACCAGCTTCTTGCATTACTGTTTGTAATTTATCAAAAGCATCTTGTTTTAATACTGGTGTTTCATTCCATGCATCTATATCTTTATATCTTTGAATAGAACTTTCTAACATATTTAAATCAGTATCTGGGAAAAAGCTTTGTATTTTTTCTGCTATTTCCTTTGCAGAATGTTCTTTTACCCATGTTTGGCCTTTGTATACTGCATTTGTAAATCCTTGAATTACTTCTTTATTATTATTTATATAACTCTTTTTTGCAAAATATGCTGTATATGGAATTTCTCCTGCTGCTTCTCCAACTGACGTTACTATATATCCTTTGCCCTCTGCCTCTGTCATAGAAGCTGTTGGTTCAAATAATGTTACGTAGTCTGCATTACCTCCTGCAAAAGCACCTGCCATTAAATCAAATTTAATACTGTCATCTAAAACCACATCTTTTTTTGTGTCTAATCCATTTTGTTTTAATACATATTCAAATGTCATATATGGTACTCCACCTTTTCTACCTGGAATAATAGTAGAACCTTTTACATCTGTCCATTTAAAATCGTTATTTTCTTTTCTGCTAACTAAGAAAGACCCATCTCTTTTAGTCATTTGTGCAAAAACCTGCATATAATCTTCTTTTCCTTCGTTATAAACATAAATTGCAGCCTCTGGTCCGTGC
>CALYZR010000074.1 GCA_945610215.1 uncultured Clostridium sp.
TTATCATTTAATTTTTCATATAATTCATTTGAAATTTTTGCTTTATATTTTCCGTATTGTTCTAAATATTCTTCCTCTATTCCTAGTTTTTCAGCTACTTTTGTTATGTTTTGCAATTTTGCTTGTCTTGCAATTTCGATATCTTCCATCTTTTACCTCCTAATTTTTTATTATATTTTTTATGTTCTATACTATATAATTAATTTCGGGTAATCAAATTCATCCACTCAATACAATGATTAAAATTCTTCTTCTGTTATCTCTCCATCTTTTGAATTTATTAACACTGTAATTTTCTTTTCTGCTTCTTCTAAGTACTTACTTACATTTTTTGAAAGTTTCATTCCTTCTTCAAATTTATTTATAGAATCATCTAAATTTAATTCTCCTTTTTCCAATTCTTGTACTATTTTTTCTAATTCTTGCATTGTTTCTTCAAAGTTTAATTCTTTATTTTCTATACTCATTTTTTACCTCCTATTTTATAAATTATTCTTTTGTGAATGTACCTGTTTCTAAATTTATTGTATAAGAACTTATAGCTCTAGTTGTTTCTCCTTCTCTTACATATACTATATAATTTCCTCTGCTATCAATTGATTCAAATGTAAAATATACATTATCATCTTCTCCCCAGTCTTTTTTTACAATATTCATTGCTTTTTCTTTATTAGTTTCTTCTTTTTCTATTTCTGTTTTTGTAACTTCTTCTTCACCTATGCTTGGAGAAGTGTTTTGTGAATTATTTTTATTATTCTCTTCTTTTTCTGTATCTACTACTGCATTTTCAATAATTTCATTTTCTATATCATTTTCTATTATATTGCTTTTTATTGCATTTTCGTTTGAATTAAAAACTTCTTTTCCTTTATTTTTTTCTATTTTTATTAATTTTATTGTAAGTAGGCTTATTAATACTACTAAAGCTACTACTATTATTATAATTATCTTTCTTTTATCATCCATAATTTTCACCTCAAAGTACCTTTGTTTTTATTTCTCCGTCTATAAATCTTATATCTAATGTATCGTCTGTTTTTACTTCTTTTACACTTTTTATTGTTTTTCCTTGTTTTTGAGTTATAGAATATCCTCTTGTTAAAGTTTTTAATGGACTTAATGTATCTAATTTTGAAATCAATTCTACTGATTTAGTTTTTAAATCTTTTACTTTATTTGTTGTTAAATTTTCTAGACTTTTTATTATTATATCTAAATTTATATATTGTTCTTTGATTTTTGCAGTTGGATCTGTAAACACTTTTGATGACATACATTTTTGATATCTTAATTCCATAAATTCTATTTTCTTTTTTAAAGATATTTTATACCTTTGATTGTATATTTCTAGCTTTCTTCTTATTTCTTCTATATCTGGAACTGCAAGTTCAGCTGCTGCTGATGGGGTTGGTGCTCTTAAATCTGCTACAAAATCTGCTATTGTAAAATCTGTTTCATGCCCTACGGCAGAAATTACTGGTATTTTAGAATTGTATATTGCTCTTGCTGTTATTTCTTCATTAAACGGCCACAAATCTTCTATTGAGCCACCACCTCTGGCTAAAATCAGAACATCAGCTAATTTTTTTTCGTTCATTATTCTTATTGCATCTGCAATTTCTAATTCTGCGCCTTTCCCTTGTACTGGTATTGGAAATAGTCTAATATGCACATTTGGATTCCTTCTGGTTGATACATTTATAATATCTTTTATAACAGAGCCAGTTTTTGATGTTAATACTCCAATTGTTTTAGGCATAAAAGGAATTTTTTGTTTATGTTCTTTATTAAAAAAACCTTCTTTTTCTAATTTATTTTTTAACTCCTCATATTCTTTATATAAGTCTCCTATTCCGTCTTCTTTCATTGCTTTTACATATATTTGATAGATTCCATCTCTTTCAAATACAGAAACCGTTCCTAAAACTAATACTTTCATTCCATCTTTTGGAACAAAATTTAAAGTAGCAGTAGAACTTTTAAACATTATGCATTTTATTAAAGAATTTTCGTCCTTTAGTGTAAAATACATATGACCTGTATAGTGGTGTTTAAAATTAGATATTTCACCTCTAACATAGACATTGTTTAAATACTCATCCTCTGCTACTTTTTCTTTTATATATTTATTTAAGTAAGATACAGTAATTGGTTCTATTTTCAACTTATTTCTCCTTAACTATACTTGCTAAAATTCCATTAATAAACACTGGTGAAGATTCTTCCCCATATGCTTTTGCAAGTTCAACAGCTTCGTTAATTGCAACTTTGAATGGAATTTCTTTATATTGTATTTCATAAATTGCAAGCTTTAATAATGCTAAATTTATTTTTGATATTCTTTCTAAATTCCAATCTTTTTTTAAATTATTGCTTATTAGTGCTAATATTTCTTCTGAATTTTTACTTATACCATTTACTACGTTTTTTATGTAGTCTTTTGCTTCTTGTGAAGTTATGTTATTATTTTCAAAAAATAATTCCACATCTTCATCATTTATTTCTTTTTGTATTTCTATTTGATATAGTAGTTTAAATGCTAATTCTCTTATTTTTGATCTGTTCATAAATTCCTCCATAAAGCATATTATAGTTTATCTATATATGATTTTAATTTTTCTTTTACTAATTCTTTATTGTGTTGAACATAGTTTCCTAACAAAATTCCTGCAATTACTATTAAAATAATTATTAATACTTTATGAAGATTTAGTAATAAAGCAACTATAGCTACTATTCCTCCAATTATTGCACCTCTATAATCAATTAGAAATTGTTTAATTTTTTCCATAACACAACATCCCTTATTCTTTAATTTGTGGCTCTTTTTTCACACTTATATTTTTTACTCTTATGTTTACTTCTGTAACGTCTAAGTCTAATGATTTTTTAATTGCATCCTTTACATTACTTTGTAATTTAGATGATAAATCTTTTATTACAACATCTGGATATACAGATAATGTAATATATATTTTAATGTGACTTTCTTCATCTACATCTACTTTTGTCATAACTGTTTCTGCACTCTCAAAAGATTTTATGACTGTATTTGTCAAACTTTCGATTGTATCTCTTGATACTAATAATTTACCATTATCATTTTCCAATAAAATCCCATCTTTTCCTTGGTTTTCTTTTGAATAAGAATTAAAAAAAATTGATTTTATTGATAATAGTATTAATATTATAGCTAGTCCTAAAGAAATATTTCCAGCAGTACTACTATCTACTAAAAAACTCACTCCATCTAATGCTAAATTAATATTAATCCATCCAAATTGTAAAAAACAAATTAATATTGATATTACTAAAATTATTATTGAAAATAATACTAAATTAAATTTATCTAAACCTTTCATTTTATTTCTCCTCTTCTTCCTCATCTTTTTGTTCTTCTTTTTCTTCTGGTATATTTACACCTTGTACATGAACATTAACATTTGTTACATTTAATCCTGTCATTGTTTCTACTGCTTTTTTTACTCTGTTTTGTATTTCAAATGCAACATCTGGAATTCTTACTCCATATTCTACTATTATATTAACATCTATTTTTACTTCCTTTTCTTCCACATCAACTTTTATGCCTTTTGCTAGGTTTTTCTTTCCACTAAACACTTCTGAAATTCCACCTGCAAATCCACCAGCCATTCCTGCTACTCCTGAAATTTCTGAAACTGCTTTTCCTGCAATTACAGAAACTACATCATCAGAAATTTTAATTTCTTCATTATTTGCTTCTGTAATTTCAATTGTTTCTTTTTCTTCTATTGTATCTTTATTTTCTTCTTCCATTTTATTACCTCCTAAAACAATAATGTTTTAATATAATTCTATATTAGTATATCAATTAAAATATCATTTTACAACAGTTTTTTTGTTAAAATTAATTTTATTTGCAAATTTCTGCGAGCACATTAGATAAACATTGCATACTTAATATACATTGTTCCATTGTATTTCCTGTTGCTCCTACTTCTATAATACTAGATCCATTTGTTAAATGCTGATTATATCTTGAATTTCTAATTATTATTGGTCTAAATAGTCCGTGGATACATTTCATTTGCTTTTTCTTGAATTTTTACAGCCATTTTTAGATTTTGTACCCAATTAGGATGTTCTAATCCGTCCTCCATCTGTTCCTATCACAAACATGATTTGCGCTACATAGTTATCATTAATTTTAATTGTTGGTGCATATTCACTACTGCTTCCTACTGCATCTCTGTGAAGGTCAAATACTAGTTGAGTGGTTTTCCCTTTAAGCAATTCTTCTAACGTATTTAATGATCTTGCATATGATCCAGAATATGCAGGATAATCATGATATGTTGTGTTATGTATTACATTAAATCCTTTTTCTTGCAAGTAATTTGTAAGTTCGGTTCCTACTCTTGCTACACTATAATTTAAATCAGTTGTTCTAAAATTTCCAGTTGCGTCGTATTCATATCCGTGGACTTGGTGTATAGCTTTCACACGTATGAGTATGATATATTAGTATTTCTTTTTTATTTGTAATTTCAATATCTGGAATCAACATATCTTCTGTAATTTCATAATCACTTTGATTGTTAATTTGTACACTTCCATATGATGATGTTACTTTTGGCGTTATATTATTTTCTTGTACAGTCTCTGTTGTTGCATTTTCTGGAAGTGTTGCTATTTTATTTATTAATTCTTCTGTATCATCGTTTGTAAGTTCTTTTTCATTTATTAAAAGGTCTGTATTTTTTAATATTGATTCATCTAAAATTCCTGCTCCCATTGCGAGT
>CALYZR010000075.1 GCA_945610215.1 uncultured Clostridium sp.
TTTTCGTTTATTTGTTTTTCTATAAATTTTAGTATAGCTCTTTCTCTTTTATTTAAGTCAGTCATTTCTTCCTTACTCACTATTAATCACTCCCGAAAATTTATTTGCCTATATACTATCATAAGTTTTTTAAATTGTCAAACAAATTTTTGGATTTTTTAATCAAACCATTCCATTTCCCAATCTATAAATTTTACTGTATCTCCTTCTTTTATTCCCATTTGTTTTAACTTGTCTTCTACGCCTAAAAATCTAATACTTTTTTGGAAATAATATAAAGATTCATTATCTTCTAAATTTGCTCTTCTTAATATTTTTTCTATTGCTGGTCCGTCTACAATGTATACACCATTTTCTATTCTAACATTAAATCCTTCTTCTTCTTTTTTTAATGTATATACTTTCTTTTCTTCAACTTCTTCTACATCTTCTTTTGGAAGTTCTTTTAGCACTTTTGATACATGTGTAAATAATTCTTTTAATCCTTCTCCTGTTGCTGCTGATATTTTAAATATTTCCATATTTTTTTCTTTTGCTAATTTCTCTAATTGTTCATATAAGGTTTTATCTTGCATAACATCTATTTTATTAGCCACTATTATTTGTTTTCTTGTACTTAATTTTTCGCTGTATTTTTTTAATTCCTTATTTATTATATTAAAATCCTCTACTGGATTTCTACCTTCCGAACCAGATACATCAATAACATGTAATAATAGTCTTGTTCTTTCTATATGCCTTAAAAATCTTAATCCTAATCCAGTTCCTTCGCTTGCACCTTCTATAATTCCTGGTATATCTGCAAGCACAAAGCTGTCTCCAAATTCTGTTTTTACAACTCCTAAATTTGGTTCCAATGTTGTAAAATGATAATCTGCGATTTTAGGTCTTGCTGATGTTACCATTGAAAGTATTGTGGATTTCCCAACACTAGGAAATCCTATAAGTCCAACATCTGCTAAAAGCTTTAGCTCCAATATTACTTCTTTTTCTATTCCTTTTTCTCCATCTTGAGCAAATCTTGGTGCTTGCCTTGTAGATGTTGCAAAATGTGAATTTCCTTTTCCACCTCTTCCACCTGGAAGTATTAATTCACATTGTCCTTCTTTAGATAAATCTGCAATTAGTTCTCCTGTTTGTGCATCTTTTAAAACTGTTCCAATTGGTACTTTAATATATAGGTCTTCTCCAGATTTTCCGAAAACATCTATTTCCACTTCCATTTTGGCCATTTTCTGCTTTATATTTTTTATTATATCTAAAATTAATTAATGTGTTGGAATCTGGGTCAACAACAAAATATATGTCTCCACCTTTTCCACCATCTCCACCATCTGGTCCGTCCTGCTGCTACATATTTTTCACGTCTAAATGTAACTGCTCCATTTCCTCCGGTTACCTGATTTTATTATTATTTTCGTATAATCTATAAACATTATTTTTCTCCCTCAAAATAATCTAACTGCATTGCTTTTCTTACTTTAGCCATTGTTTCTTTTGCTTTTTTCCTTGCTTTTTCTGTTCCTTCCATTAGTATTTTATCGACTATTTCTGGATGTGCTTCGTAATATTCCCTTTTTTCTCTAATTGGTCTTAAGGTTTCTATAATATTTTTTGCAAGTTCTTTTTTACATGCTACGCATCCACGCTTTCCTGCTCTACATTCTTCGCATACTTTGCTTAAATCCTCTTTTGGTGTAAATAAATTGTGATAATATGCAACCATACATATATCAGGATTTCCCAAATCGTCTTTTCTTATTCTATTTGGATCAGTTACAGCTCCCATTACTTTTTTTGTAATTTCTTCTTCTGTGTCTGATAAATAAATAGCATTTCCTAAGGATTTTCCCATTTTTTCGTTTCCATCTAGTCCTTTTATTCTTTTAGTATTAGAAAGAACTGCTTCTGGTTCTACTAGGACATCTCCATAAATACTATTAAATTTTCTAACAATTTCTCTACACTGTTCTATTAAAGGTAATTGGTCTTCTCCTACTGGAATTAATTGTCCCTCAAATGCTGTTATATCTGCTGCTTGACTTACAGGATACCCTAAAAATCCATATGTAACGCTCTCCCCAAAAACATCTCTTTTTTGTGCAATTTCTGTTTTAACTGTTGGATTCCTTTGAAGTCTTGCTATTGTAACTAAGTTTGAATAATATACTGTAAGTTCTGCTACTTCTGGTATCATAGATTGAATATATATAGTAGTTTTACTTGGATCTATTCCAACTGCTAAATAGTCCATTGCTACTTCTCTTACATTTTTTCTAACCTTTTCTGGATTATTAAAATTATCTGTTAATGCTTGAACATCTGCTATTAAAATATATGGGTCATATAATCCTGAATTTTGCATTTCTACTCTTGTTTTTAATGAACCAAAATAATGTCCTATATGTAATCTTCCTGTTGGTCTATCCCCTGTAAGGATTATTTTTTTCTCCATAACCTGCACCTCTTATATTTTTTATATTTATATATTATATACTATTATTTTTATTATTACAATATATAAATTTGCCGTAAATAGTAATAACTTCAACAAAAAAACTCTCCAAATACTTGAAGAGTTTTTATTTGTTTTTAAGCTTCTTCTTGGTAAACACTTACTTGTTTTTTGTCTTTACCTTTTCTTTCGAACTTAACTTTTCCATCTACTACTGAATATAATGTATCGTCACTACCTTTTTTTACATTAATTCCTGGATGTATTTTTGTTCCTCTTTGTCTTACTAATATATTTCCTGCTAGAACGAATTCTCCGTCTGCTCTTTTCACACCTAGACGTTTTGACTCACTATCTCTACCGTTCTTAACACTACCTTGACCTTTTTTATGTGCCATCTATAATTCACTCCCTTCACGTTTTCCTACAATCTATCTTTTTTATTTACTACTATACTTCTGCTTTTTCTTCTTTTTTTGTAGCTGTTTTTTTTGCTGTTGTAGCTTTAGCTGTTGTTGTTTTAGTTGCTGTTGTTTTTTTTGTTGTAGTTGTTTTTGCTGCTGGTTTTTCAGCTGTTTCTGCTTTTTCAGTTTTAGCTGTTGCAGTTTTTATTGATGTTATTTCAACTTTTGTATAAGGTTGTCTATGCCCTTGTTTTTTTCTTTCATTCTTTTTAGCTTTCATTTTGAAAACGATAATTTTTTTACCTTTTCCATGAGCTACTACTTTACCTTCTACTTTAACACCTTTTACGTAAGGGTTACCAACTTGTACTTTTCCGTCATCAGATACTAATATTACTTTATCAAAAGTAACTTTTTTTCCTTCTTCTGCATCTAATTTTTCAAAAAATACTACGTCTTTTTCTTCTACTTTGTATTGCTTTCCACAAGCTTCAATTACTGCGTACATTCTTTATACGACCTCCATTTTTCTAATACTCGCTAAGATTACAACTTAGGTAGCTATTTTACATAGCGTTTAAACCTAACTTATGCGGCTTACAGATGAATATTTTACCATAGTTTATATTGTTTGTCAAACATTATTTTAATTTAATAGAAAGAAGTTTTGATATTCCATTTTCCTCCATTGTTATTCCATATACAGTATCTGCTGCTTCCATTGTACCTTTTCTGTGTGTTATTACTAAGAATTGTGTTGTTTTTGTAAATTTCTTTAAATATTCTGCAAATCTATACACATTAACATCATCTAATGCTGCTTCTATTTCATCTAACACGCAGAATGGTGCTGGATTGATTTTTAATATTGCAAATAATAACGCAATTGCTGTAAAAGCTTTTTCTCCACCTGATAGGAGAGTCATATTTTGAAGTTTTTTCCCTGGCGGTTGTGCTTCTATGTCTATTCCACATTCTAGTATGTTTTCTTCGTCTGTAAGTTTAAGTTCTGCTTTTCCTCCACCAAACAATTCACTAAATACTTCTCCAAAGTTTTTATTTATTATCTTAAATTGTTTTTCGAATTGTTCTTTCATTATTTTTGTCATATCTTGGATTACTTTTTTTAGCTTACTACTTGAGTCCTCTAAATCCAATCTTTGTTCACACATAAAATCATATCTTTCTTTTGTTTGTTTATATTCTTCAATTGAATCTACATTAATACTTCCTAAATTTCTTATTTCGTCTCTTAAATGCTTTACTCTTTTTGTAGTTTCAGCTACATTTTCTGGCTTTTTGTATTCTCCTGCTACATTGTTTGGTGTTATTTCGTAATCTTCCCACATTTTATTTATTATTTGTTCTAACTCATATTCTATTTTAGACTTTTTAACTTCTTGTTTTGTTATTTGTGCTTTTAAGTCTTCTATTATTTTAAACTTATTTGTAATTTCTTCTTCTGTTTTAGTAAGCTCTTCATTTTTAGAAATTCTTTCTTTCTTTAATTCTTCTACCTTTTCTCCACTAGTGCTTACTTCTTGTTTCATTTGCTCTATTTGTTCATTTAGTCTTAGAATTTCCTCTTCTAAATTTTTGTTGTCTTCTACAATTTTTTCTCTTAATTGTTTCTTGTTTTCTATACTTGTTTTATTGTTTTGAATATCTTGTTCTATTCTTGCAACAATTTCGTCTATTGAGCTATTACTCTCATCAAATGAACTAACTGATATTTTTAAGTTTGTTATATCAAAATTTAAATCATCTATGTATTTTTGTGCATCTTTATTTTTATCACTAAATGTTGCTATTTCTTTTCGTAATTCTTCATTTTCTTTTTCTAATAGATCAATCTCTTGTTGTAACCTTTCTGCTTCTTCTTTGTTATTTTTCTTGTCTTT
>CALYZR010000076.1 GCA_945610215.1 uncultured Clostridium sp.
TCGCAAACTCAAATCGGCGAGAACAAAGGGCGACTACGTCGCTTTGTTCTTTTATTACTTTTTTTAATATAATTATCTTGTTGTTTATTTCTTAAATATTCTCAAACTATTTAGTACTGTTATAAATGTTACACCTACATCTGCAAATACTGCTTCCCACATTGTAGATACTCCAAATGCTCCAAGTATTAGTACTATTACTTTAATTCCTAATGCAAAATATATGTTTTGCATTACTATTCTTTTAGTTGTTTTTGATACTTTTATAGCTTTATTAAAGCTTGATAATTTTCCATCCATTATTACAATATCTGATGTTTCTATTGCCAAATCTTGGCCGTTTAATCCAATTGATACCCCTATATCTGCCTCGGCAAGTATTGGCGAATCGTTTATTCCATCACCTATTGCAATTACAACATTTTGTTCATTTTTTATTTTTTGTAGTTCTTTTACCTTCTCTCCTGGCAACAAATTGCAATATATTTCGTTTATTCCTACTTGTTTTGCTATGTTTTCTGCAATTTCCTTGTTGTCACCTGTTAGCATGTATATTTTATTTATTCCATTTTTTCTAAATCCTGCTATTGCCTCTTTGCTATCAGGCTTAATTGTATCAGAAACTACTATTGCTCCTAGATATTCTTTGTTTTTCGCAACATATATTATTGCTCCAATCTCATTACAAGGATAATATTTTATTCCTTCTTTTTCTAGTAGTTTCGCATTTCCTGTAACAATTTCATCTCCATGGTATTTTGCCTTTATACCCATTCCTGCAATTTCTTGATATTCTTCTATTTCTTCTTGATTAAAGTTTTTGTTTACTTTACTTATTACACTTTTTGCTACTGGATGATTTGACATACTTTCTGCTACTACTGCTATTTCCAGCAATTCTTCTTCTTTTATTTCCCCTGCTAATATTATTTTAGACACTTCAAAATTTCCTTTTGTAATTGTTCCAGTTTTATCTAATACCATTGCTTTTGCTTTTGTAAGTATATCCAAATAATTTGAACCCTTAATTAAAACTCCTTCTTTACCTGCTTTCCCAATTCCTGCAAAATATCCCAATGGAACTGATAAAACAATAGCACATGGACAAGATGTTACTAAAAATACTAATGCTCTTTTTACCCACTCTCCTAGATTTTGGAATCCAACAAATATTGGTGGTATAAATGCAAGCATTAAAGCGAGTGCAACAACTATTGGTGTATATATTTTTGCAAATCTTGTTATAAATAACTCCGTTCTAGATTTTGATTTATTTGAATTCTTAACTAATTCTATAATCTCATTAATAGCAGTATCTTTAAATTCTTTTGTAACTTTTATTTCTATTAATTCTGTTTCATTAATACATCCTGCTAAAACTTCATCATTAACTTTAACTTTTTTTGGAACAGATTCTCCTGTTAATGCAGATGTATTTATCGTAGTTTCTCCATTTACTATAATTCCATCAACTGGGATCTTTTCTCCTACTTTAACTACAATTATATCTCCAACTTTTAATTTTTCTGGCTCCACTGTTTTTATTTCTTTACATTGTTTTAAATTTGCAATCTTAGGTTTTATATTCATTAATTGTATAATTGATTTTTTAGATTTTCCCACTGCATAATCTTCAAAAATTTCTCCTATGTTGTAAAAAATCATAACAGCAACTGCTTCTGCTGGTTCATTTATAGCAAATGCACCAATTGTTGCAATACTCATTAAAAAATTTTCGTCAAATATTTCTCCTCTAAAAATATTTTTTATTGATTTAAGTAAAACTTCATGACCAGTTAATACATATGAAACTATATATAGCCCAAGTGTAAATTTTTCTGGAACTATTTTTAAAAATGCAAGTGCAAATATTATAAGTGATGCAACAAGTTGTATTACTTCTAATTTTAAATCTTCTTCCTCTTCTTCATGTTTGTGACCATGTTCATGCTCATGAATATCACAATGCTTACATTTGTCCATTTAATATATTCTCCTCTCATTTTGGCAAATCTACATTTCTTGTATGTGTTCTAATGCCATATTAAATATCATCTCAACATGTTCATCCGAAAGTGAATAATATACAGTTTTTCCATCTTTTCTAAATTTTACAAGTTTTGCTTGTTTTAAAACCCTTAATTGATGAGATACTGCTGATTGTGTACTGTTTATTAACTCTGCAATATCACATACACACATTTCATGCTCAAACAAGCAACATATTATTTTCATTCTGGTTGAATCTCCAAACACTTTAAAAAGTTCTGCTATATCAAATAAAATTTCTTCATCTGGCATTTTTGTTTTTACTTTTTCTATTATGTCCAGATGTTTTACTGTGCATTTTAGTTCTTCTTCCATATTTTTCTCCTTTCAATATATGAATAATTGTTCATATATTCATTATATGCATTCATTTTTTATTTGTCAATTGTTTTTTTCTATAAATACTGTTTATTTTTTTCAATTTAGTGATATACTTTTTGTATATACGAAAGAAGGTAATTTTTATGGCAAATGTAAAAAAAGAAGATGTAGATGTAAAAGACTTATATGGAAAAGACTGTATTTCTTCTGTAGAGGATTTTAAAAAATCTCATAATGTATCTGATAATGGTATTAGTTCAAAAATTGCAACAGAACATATTAAAAACTTGGGTCTAAACCAAATTAAACAATCCAAACCTAAAAAATGGTACAACTATTTTTTTGCAAGTTTATTTAGTCCTTTTAACAGTATTTTAATTGGAATTACATTTATTCTTATTTATACTGATATAATTCTTCCAGAAAAGCCTAGCCCTGCAAATATTATAGTAATTGCTGTTTTAATAATAGTAAGTACTTTACTAGAATTTGTAGAAGAATTTCGATCAAATAAAGCTGCAGAAAAATTAAAGGAACTTGTGGAAACTACCAGCACAGTTATAAGAAATGGTAAAAAAGTAACTATCCCTTTAAAAGAAGTTACTGTTGGAGACATGGTAATTCTTTCTGCTGGTGATATGATTCCTGCAGATTTACGTATAATTGAATCAAAAGATTTATATGTTGGTCAATCTTCTATAACAGGCGAATCTGATGCTGTAAGAAAGCTTAGCGAAACAGAACTAAAATCTATTGATAGCATTGATAGCATTACAGATTTAGATACTATTTGTTTTATGGGTACAAATGTTATAAGTGGTAGTGCTAAGGGAATTGTAATAAAAACTGGCGACTCAACTTATTTTGGAAAAGTTGCACATACTTTAACTCTAGGAAAACCTAAAACAAGTTTTCAAAAAGGAATTGAAAGTATTAGTAAATTATTAATTAAATTTATGATTATTCTAATTTCTCTGGTATTTATTGTAAATTTCCAGAAGCATGATACAATACTTGCTTTTACTTTTGCAGTAGCTATTGCAATTACAATAACTCCTCTTTTACTTCCAGTTATTTTGTCTTCTTGTCTTTCAAAAGGTGCTGTAAGAATGTCCAAAAAGAAAACTATTGTAAAAAAATTAGATTCTATACAAAACTTTGGTTCAATGAATATTTTATGTACTGATAAAACTGGTACTCTAACAGAAGATAAAATAGTTTTGGAAAAATATCTAGATGTTTATGGAAATGAAAATATAAGAGTTTTAAAACATGCATTTTTAAATTCATTCTTCCAAACAGGGTTAAAAGGCAGTATAGATGAAGCAGTAATTAATAGAGCTTTAAAAAGTGACTTAAGCAATTTAGTAACTGAATTTAAGAAAATAGATGAAATACCTTTTGACTTTACTAGAAGAAGACTTTCTGTTGTAGTTGAAAATAATAGTGAGAAATATTTAATTACAAAAGGTGCTGTTGAGGAAATTTTAAGCATTTGTAGCACAATTGATTATGAGCATAAAATTATACCTATTACAAAAGAAATAAAAGATAATATTAGAGGTATTGCTAATAAACTTAATGAAGAAGGATTAAGGGTTGTTGCTGTATGTCAAAAGAAAAACATAAATAATATAGAAACATTTAGCGTTAAAGATGAATCTCAAATGTCACTTGTTGGATTTATTGGGTTCTTAGATCCTCCAAAAGAAAGTGCAAAACTTGCTATTGAAAAACTAAATAATGCTGGTATTAGAGTTATTGTTTTAACTGGTGATAATGCAGCTGTTACTAAATGTATTTGCAAAAAAGTAAACATAAATACTAAAAAAATTATTACAGGTGCTCAAATTGATAAATTGTCCGATGCTGGTGTTTTAAGATTGTTGAAAAAATCAAATATTTTTGTTAAGTTATCTCCTATTCAAAAGGCAAGAATAGTAAGACTTTTAAAAGAAGATGGCAATGTTGTAGGTTATATGGGTGACGGTATTAATGATGCCCCCTCTCTTACAAACTCCGATGTTGGCGTATCAGTTGATACTGCTGTTGACATTGCGAAAGAAACTGCTGATATTATTTTACTTGAAAAAGATTTAAACGTTTTATTAGATGGTGTAATGGAACGGAAGGCGTACTTTTGGTAATCTTATGAAATATATAAAAATGGCTGTAAGCTTTAATTTCGGTGAAGTTGTGTCTGTTATAATTGCAAGTGTTCTACTTCCTTTTTTACCAGAAACACCTATTCAATTACTTGTAGAAAGTTTACTTTACGATTTTGGTCAGATGACTCTTCCTTTTGACAATGTAGATAAAGAATATTTGCAAAAGCCAAAAAAATTAGATATTACAAGTTT
>CALYZR010000077.1 GCA_945610215.1 uncultured Clostridium sp.
ATGAGAAAAAAAGTAATTGCAGGAAATTGGAAAATGAATAAATTACCAAATGAGGCTATTGATTTTATTACAGAACTAGCATCATTGGTAAAAGATACAGAAAACGAAGTAGTAATATGCGCACCATATACAGACTTATTCTATTGCTTAATGCATGCACAGGGAACCAATATAAAAATAGGTGCACAAAACATGAATGCCGAAGAAAAAGGAGCATATACAGGAGAAGTTTCTGGAGAAATGCTAAAAGCAATTGGTGTAGAATATGTTATAATAGGTCATTCAGAAAGAAGAGCATATTATAACGAAACAGATGAAAGTGTTAATAAAAAGCTAAAAAAAGCATTAAGTTTAGGATTAAAACCAATAGTTTGTGTTGGTGAAAGTTTAGAAGAAAGAGAAGCTGGAAATGCAAAAGAGATAGTAACAACTCAAACAAAACTTGCTTTAGATGGATTATCTAATGAAGAAGTAGAAAAAACTATAATTGCTTATGAACCAATTTGGGCAATAGGAACAGGAAAAACAGCAACAAAAGAAGATGCAAATGAAACAATTAAATGGATTAGAGAAGAAATTGAAAAAACATATGGAAATTCTGTATCAAATAGTGTTATAATACAATACGGTGGAAGTGTAAAATCTTCTAATGCTAAAGAACTATTTGAAATGTCTGATATAGATGGTGGATTAGTAGGTGGGGCAAGCCTAAAAGCAGATGAATTTGCAAAAATAGTAAATTATAAGTAGATTCTAGTTTTGAACAAAACATCATTATAAAAAATACAAAATTCATTTCATGAATTTTGAAAGGGGGCTAAATTTATCACTTGAAGAAACATTTAAAAACAATCAAAATTTACTAAAGGAAGATGAGGAAAGATATAATTATGGATAAAAGATTAACAATGCTTATGATATTAGACGGATTTGGAATAAATGAAAACGAAAAAGGAAATGCAGTAAAAATTGCAAACACACCAGTATTAGATAAGCTAATGAAGCAAAATCCAACAACAACAATAAAAACTAGTGGATTGGATGTAGGATTACCAGAAGGACAAATGGGAAATTCTGAAGTAGGACATACAAATATAGGAGCAGGCAGAATTGTTTACCAAGAATTAACAAGAATTACAAAATCAATTGAAGATGGAGACTTTTTTAGTAATCCAGAATTAGCATCTGCAATAGAAAATTGTAAAAAAAATAAAACTAAATTGCATATAATGGGACTATTATCAGATGGTGGTGTACATAGCCATATAAGACATTTATATGGTTTATTAGAACTTGCAAAAAGAAAAGATTTTGAAGATGTATATGTTCATTGCTTTTTAGACGGAAGAGATACTCGGACCAGCATCAGGAGAGGGATATATAGCAGAATTAGAAAAGAAAATGCAAGAAAAAGGAGTAGGAAAGATTGCGACAATATCAGGAAGATATTATGCAATGGATAGAGACAACCGTTGGGATAGGGTAGAAAAGGCATATAATGCATTAGTTAAAGGAAAAGGAATAAAAGCAAATTCTGCAATATCAGCAATAGAAGATTCTTATCAAAAAGAAATTTTTGATGAATTTGTAGAGCCAACAGTAATTTGTAATGATGAAACTCCAATAGCTACAATATCAGAAAATGATTCAGTAATATTTTTTAATTATAGAAAAGATAGAGCAAGAGAAATTACAAGAAGCCTAGTAGATAAAGAATTTAATGGATTTAAAAGGAAATATTTCCCTTTATATTTTGTATGTTTTACAACATATGATGCTACAATAGAAAATGTTCATATTGCATTTAAAGATCAAGAATTAAAAAATACATATGGAGAAGTAATTTCTAAAAACGGATTAAAACAATTAAGAATAGCAGAAACAGAAAAATATGCTCATGTAACATTTTTCTTTAATGGAGGAGAAGAAAAACAATATCCTGGTGAAGAAAGAATTTTAATTCCTTCACCAAAAGTTGCAACATATGATTTGCAGCCAGAAATGAGTGCAATAGAAGTTACAGATAAAGTTGTAGAAGCTATTGAATCTCAAAAATTTGACACGATAATTTTGAATTATGCAAATCCAGATATGGTAGGACATACAGGAGTTTTAGAAGCAGCAATAAAAGCAATAGAAACAATAGACAAATGTGTAGAAAGAGTAGTAACTGCAGTAGAAAAAGTAAATGGAGTTTTAATAATTACAGCTGACCATGGAAATTCAGAACAGATGATAGACTATGCAACAGGAGAACCTCATACAGCACATACAACAAATCCTGTACCATTAATATTAGTTGGAAAAGATGCTAAGCTAAAAGAAGGACGTTTAGCAGATTTAGCACCTACAATGCTAGATATATTAGGAATAGAAAAACCAAAAGAAATGACAGGCGAAAGCCTATTAGAAAAGTAGATAAAATTAAATACTGACATCACTAGTGGTTATGTAGGGACATAGCTCTTCCACAGAGAAAAACATAATGGTAAGCTTTGTCCCTATACTTTAGAAAAAAAGACATTAATTTTTTAAAAAATAAATGGAGCAAATTTTACGAAATACAAATCATAGTTAATAATGAAGAATGAATAGTGAAGAGTACAAATTTGCTTCGCAAATTTGGAAAGGAGAATTTAAATGATTTATTCAAAAGAAGTGGAAGAAATGTGTCCAGTTGCAAAGGGAGTGGACCATGGACCAGCACCAATACCAGAAGAGGGTAAATGGGTAAAATCAAAAGAAATTAAAGATATTTCGGGGTTAACACACGGAATAGGATGGTGTGCACCTCAACAAGGAGCTTGTAAGTTAACATTAAATGTTAAAGATGGAATAATTCAAGAAGCTTTAGTAGAAACAATTGGATGCTCAGGAATGACACATTCAGCAGCTATGGCAGGGGAAATATTAGTAGGAAAAACAATATTAGAAGCATTAAACACAGACTTAGTATGTGATGCAATAAATACAGCAATGAGAGAGTTGTTCTTACAAATAGTATATGGAAGAACACAATCTGCATTTTCAGAAGGAGGACTTCCAATAGGAGCAGGACTAGAAGACCTAGGAAAAGGAACAAGAAGCCAAACAGGTACAATTTATTCAACATTAGCTAAAGGACCAAGATACTTAGAATTAGCAGAAGGATATATAACAGAAATAGGATTAGACAAAGATAATCAAATAATAGGATACAAATATGTAAATCTTGGTAAGATGATGGAAAATATCAAAAAAGGATTAGAACCATTAGAAGCAATAGAAAAAGCAAGTGGTCAATATGGAAGATTTGATGAAGCAGTGAAAAAAATTGACCCAAGAAAGGAGTAGTAATATGGCATTATTTGAAAGTTATGAAAGAAGAATTGACCAAATTAAACCAGTAATGGAAAAATACGGAATAAAAGATTTTGAAGATGCATTAGACATTTGCAAAGAAAAAGGATTTAATCCTTATGATATAGTAAAAGGAATACAACCAATTTGTTTTGAAAATGCTTGTTGGGCATATACATTAGGTGCTGCAATAGCTATAAAAAAAGGTTGCACAAAAGCATCAGATGCTGCAAAAGCAATAGGCGAAGGACTACAAGCATTTTGTATACCAGGTTCAGTTGCAGATGATAGAAAAGTTGGATTAGGTCATGGAAATTTAGGAGCAATGCTTTTATCAGATGAAACAAAATGTTTCGCATTCTTAGCAGGACACGAAAGTTTTGCTGCAGCAGAAGGAGCAATAGGAATTGCAAAATCTGCAAACAAAGTAAGAAAAGAACCTTTAAGAGTAATATTAAATGGATTAGGTAAAGATGCTGCACAAGTAATATCAAGAATAAATGGATTTACATATGTAAAAACAGATTTTGATTTCTTTACAGGAAAAGTAAATATTGTAGAAGAAATAGCATATTCAAACGGAGAAAGATCAAAAGTTAGATGCTATGGAGCAAATGACGTTAGAGAAGGTGTTGCAATAATGTGGTTAGAAGATGTTGATGTTTCAATAACAGGAAATTCAACAAACCCAACAAGATTCCAACATCCAGTTGCAGGTACATATAAAAAAGAAAGAATTGAAGCAGGTAAAAAATACTTCTCAGTAGCATCAGGTGGTGGAACAGGAAGAACACTTCACCCAGACAATATGGCAGCAGGGCCAGCTTCTTATGGAATGACAGATACAATGGGAAGAATGCATTCAGATGCACAATTTGCAGGTTCAAGTTCAGTTCCAGCACATGTTGAAATGATGGGATTAATAGGAATGGGTAATAACCCAATGGTTGGAGCAACAGTTGCAGTAGCAGTTGCTTGCGAAGAAGCAATGAAATAAAATATAATAAAAAAAAGAAGAAAAGAGAAATTTCAAACATATGAAGTTTCTCTTTTTTTGCATTAATTTTCTATAAATTGGGAATATATTAATATAAAGGAGGAATTTTAATGAAGGATTATTTAGCAATTGAAAAAGTAAAAGCTTTAGAAATATTAGATTCTAGAGGAAACCCAACAGTGCAAGTTGAGGTGATTACAGAAGAAGGAACAAATGGAAGTGCAATGGTGCCATCTGGTGCATCAACAGGAAGCTTTGAAGCAGTAGAATTAAGAGACGGAGACAAATCAAGATATTTAGGAAAAGGCGTTTTAAAAGCAGTTGAAAATGTAAATAATATAATTGCAAAAGAATTAGAAGGAATGAATGTATTTGACCAAGT